>JAYTRS010000505.1:0-2911 GCA_043746065.1 Bacteroidota bacterium
TAAAGGAAGAGCAAGAATCGTTTAACTTAAAAATGGAACGAACATTAGCCGAGCGCGAAAAAGAAATTTTTGAAAAAGCACAAAAAACCGAGGCTGAAAAATCGGGTATGAGGGAGTTAGAATTAAAAAAACAATTAGACGATCAAAAAAAGTTAATTGAAGAAATGGATCGCAAATCAAAACAAGGCAGCATGCAGTTACAGGGCGAAGTACACGAATTAGCCTTAGAAGAATTATTACGCTTAACCTTTGCATTTGATACCATTGAAGAAGTAGCAAAAGGCGTAAAGGGAGCTGATTGTGTACAAATTGTACGCAGTAATACTACACAAATTTGTGGTAAAATAATTTACGAAAGTAAACGCACTAAAGCATTTACAAACGAGTGGATAGAAAAACTAAAAAGTGATATGCGCGCTCAACAAGCCGATATTGCTGTAATAGTAACCGAAACTTTACCAAAAGATATGGATAGTTTTGGTTTTAAAGAGGGCGTTTGGATATGTAAATTTAGCGATGTAAAACCATTAGCATTTTTATTACGAGATGGTTTAATAAAAATAAATTCTGCTTTATTAAGCCAAGAAAATAAAACCGATAAAATGCAATTGCTATATAATTTTTTAACTAGTAACGAGTTTAAACAAAGTATGGAAGCTATTGGTGAAGGTTACTTATCACTTCGAGAAGGTATTATTAAAGAAAAAATACAAATGGAAAAACTTTGGAAAGAGCGAGAAAAACAATTAGATAAAGTATTACTAAACACCTCACAATTTTATGGTTCAATACAAGGTATCGCAGGCAATGCTATAAGTAATTTAAAAATGCTTGAGTAAGAGGATAATTTCTAATGTTTACTAAACCTATGCTTAAATAAAGCAATTAAAATATTAATCGCATCACTATTTTTAATTTTTTTTCCTTCAGCTTTTGAGCGAGGTATATAGGTTACTGGTACTTCTATAATTTTAAATTTTTTTCGGCAGGCTTTCATCATTAATTCTGCTTCAATACCAAAACGCTTTTCGGTTAAAATTAATTGTTTAGCATGCTCCGTTTTAATAGCTTTAAATCCACACGCAAAATCGGTAATACGTGTTAACGTTAATATTGAAAAAATAAGTGAGTACACTTTATTTACAAAAACTCTAAAATTTGTGGTCGACTTATTTAAAAATCTGCTACCGTTTACCAAATCGGCTTGGTTTAAAAATAAAGGGTTTAGTAGTTTTTCAGATTGGTGAGGGTCAAGTTCTAAATCGGCATCGCCAAATAAAATATAACCATTTTCGGTTTGTTTTATACCGCTAATTAGGGCAGCACCTTTACCTTTGTTATGAGTATGTGTAATAACTTTTACGTTTAAATGATTAGCCTCTAATTCTTTTAAAATATTGGCTGACGAATCGGTAGAGCAATCATTAATAAAAATTAAAGTAAAATTATTGGTGGTAAATTTTAACAAAGCTTCATTAAACTTGTTAAATGTGTCAAGTAGTGTAGTCGCCTCATTATAAACTGGTATTAAAACCCACACCATCATATTGTAAATATATTTATATTTTTGTTTAAATGTTTAAATTCTTTTCTAAATATTGTTTACAGGTTAGTTTTGTACTTTGCATGTCGTTTACTATATGGCTGGCAGGTAATTTAGGAGGCTTTGGCTTAAATAAAATAACCTTTGATGTTATTTCTTATCATGCTTACACGCCTGCTGTATTTATTAAAAAAGATATTTCGCTTAAGTTTTTTAAAGATAATCAGCAAGATTATACTGATAAAGGTATGTATTGGGCAAACATTGCCCCTAATGGTAATGCGGTTATAAAAACTACTTATGGACTAAGTTTAATGAATTTACCCTTTACCGTTTGGCCACTTTTATTTTACAACCCACCTAATTTAACAGGTTACGAATTACCTTTTAGCATGGCTATTTGCGCCGCAACATTATTTTACGCTATAATGTCGGTGGTTTTAGTAATACGGCTTTTAAAACAACTTCATTTTTCAAACAGGGCTATTGCGGGTAGCATTTATGTATTAACCATTGGCACTAATTTTATTGTATATAGTTCCATTTGTGTTGGTGTAGCACATATTTATGATTTTTTTCTGCTCATTGCTATGCTCAATCTTATAATATCTTGGCATCAAAAAAAAACACTGTGGCAATGTTTTCTTATTGGTTTAGTTTTTGGTATGTTAATATTAAATCGCCCAACAAATATAATTTTTGGCTTTGCAATCTTATTTTTTGGTAATACATTTTACGCTACTAAAAACCAATTTTTTAGTTGGCAAAACATGTTTCAATTACTACTAATGGCTATTATGGCATTTATCGTTATTTTACCACAGTTACTTTATTGGAAATTTACATCCGGCCACTATATTTTTAACTCTTATGTTGGTGAAGGTTTTTTCTTTAACAAACCTCATATAATTGATTATTTATTTGGTTTTAGAAAAGGTTGGTTTATTTACTCGCCTTTAATTTTAATTGCTTTTTATGGTTTATTTACTCATAAATCTAAAAATCCGTTTTTTATAGTTACCCTTATATGTTTACCCTTATTGGTTTTTATAAACAGTAGTTGGTGGTGTTGGTGGTTTGGTGGTGGCTATAGTGCCAGAGCTATGATTGAGGCCTACCCTTTACTAGTAATTGGTATGGCCGCTTTTTTTGAGCATTTTTTATCCCTTAAAAAAAAGCTAACAATATGGCTAACCGCATTTTTTATTTTGTTTAATATTAAGTGTGTAGATTTATATAGAGCAAATATTATCCATTATGATAGCATGAACTTTAAAGCATTTGTTTATACAACCTTTAAAATAAATTTTAGTCACCAAGAAAAAGATTACCTAAAAACAATTTATTCTTACCCCAATTATGAGGCTG
>JAYTRS010000506.1:0-2865 GCA_043746065.1 Bacteroidota bacterium
GGCAGCTTACTAACCTTACCCGCTTTAGTTTATTTTTTCCGGAGCAACGTCAATTTTTTATTGAGAATAGCGATTTATTTGAACGCTTTGGATTCCGGCAAATTCGTCCGTTTTTTTCTCGTCGTGTTGGTTTGTATAATTCAAATGGCACAAATTATGTTATTCCAATTATAGCAGGTGCACGCTTAAGTGGCAAGCCCAGTAAAAACTGGCGTATTGGCATTATGGATATGCAAACAGCAAAAGCAAATATTAATAATATACCTGTTTATTCGCAAAATCACTTTGTAGCCGCTGTACAACGTAATGTTTTTAAACGCTCAAACATTGCTGCTATTTTTGTAAACCGTCAGCAAATTGACACTACAGGGCTTTCTAAAACTAATTTTAATCGCGTGGCAGGTTTAGATTATAATTTATCAAGTGCTGATAATAAATGGAATGGGAAATTATTTTTTCATCACTCGCTCTCAAATACAAATAACCAAAATGCATTTGCACATGCTAGTTGGATAAACTATGCCACCCAGCATGTAAACTTAGAGTGGAATCATGAATACGTTGATAAAAATTATTACGCCGAAACTGGCTTTACACCTCGTATTTTTCAAACTGATAATAATGGCATTACAAAGCGTTTTAGTTATTGGCGATTTGAACCCCACGCTAATTTTTATTTTTATCCAAAAAAATCTATCATTAATAAAACAGGTCCTACGTTTTATTTAGATCATTACCGAAATCAAAAATTTGAAAGCACCGATATTTTTTTTCAAGCAGGTTATGATGTAAACTTTACAAGCAGTGCAGGTTTGTACTTTGATTACAATTATTATTACACGCGTTTATTATTTCCTACAGATGTTAGTTTTAGTGGGCGAAGTGATTTTTTAGACGCAGGTAATTATTTTTATCAAAACATTAATTTACAGTATAAAACCAATCAACGTAAAATTTTATTTGCAACAGCAACTGTAAATTATGGCAGTTATTTTGTTGGCAATAAATTAAGCGCAGCGCTTGATATTGCTCATAGATTACAGCCCTATGCCATTTTTACAATGAGTTTTACGCACGATAGAATCTATTTACCTTATATAGAAAAAGAAGTAGAATTAAATTTAATTAGCCCACGCATTGATTTTACATTTAGTAAAAGTTTATTCTTAACTACATTTTGGAAATACAATAGTCAAGCAAAAAACATTAATTTTAACGGACGTTTGCAATGGCGATTTAAACCTATGAGCGATTTATTTATTGTGTATGGTGATAATTATTACAATAACGACTTTAGTGTTAAAAATAGAGCTATTGTTTTAAAATTTGTATATTGGTTTAGTGTATAAGAAATTTAAAATTATATATTACTCCAATCAACAATCATCAATTAAAAATTAGTAATGAAGATAGTATTTATGGGTACGCCCGAGTTTGCAGTACCATGTTTAGATATATTAATTAAACATAATTATAACATTGTTGGCGTAGTTACCGTGCCGGATAAACCAGCGGGGCGTGGGCAACAATTAAACCAAAGTGCTGTAAAAAAATATGCTATTGAAAATAATTTAAAACTATTACAACCCGAAAAATTAAAAGATGAGAGTTTTATAAATGAATTAAAACACTTAAATGCCGATTTACAAATTGTAGTGGCTTTTAGAATGTTACCCGAAGTTGTTTGGAATATACCAACATTAGGCACTTACAATTTACACGCATCCTTACTACCAAAATATAGAGGTGCAGCGCCTATTAATTGGGCCGTTATAAATGGCGATACAGAAAGTGGCGTAACTACTTTTAAATTAAAACACGAAATAGATACAGGTAATGTATTATTACAACAAAAAGTAAAAATAAGTGCTACAACAACTGCTGGAGAGCTGCATGATGAGTTGATGAAAGTAGGAAGTAACTTAATTTTAAATACAGTACAGCAAATTGAACACAGTTTAAAAACAAACACTCCATTAAGTTTTATTGCGCAACAAGATGTGGAGGCAAGTCACGCCCCAAAATTATTTAAAGAAACCTGTAAAATAAATTGGCACAACGATATAACATCTATTTACAACTTAATACGCGGCTTAAGCCCCTACCCTACTGCCTTTACAGAGCTTAATAATAACGCAAAGGCTTTACAATTAATAAAAATATTTAGTGCAACATTTGAAGAAATTAAACATACTCAAACTAACGGTTTACTACTTTGTGATAACAAAACGTATTTAAAAGTATATTGTGGTAATGGCATACTAACGGTTTGCAGCTTGCAACTACAAGGCAAAAAACAAATGAGTGTTGAAGAATTTTTAAGAGGTTTTAAAATAAATGAAGGCGCAACATTTAACTGATATCATACCTTATAGCCTTTATAAGCTTGTTAAAGCCCTAATATTAACAAAAAGTAAGGTTACTAACAAAAAACACCTTGTTTTTAGGCGTTTACAGGGCATAGTTATTAACAAAACTCCTATTTTTCAACAAAAACAGCACTTTTTAAGTTAAAACACTTGACAAATAAGGATTATGATATACATTTGTTACACAATAAATTAATGTTTAACCCTTAAAACAAAAAACAAATGAACAAAGCAGAATTAATTGATGCTATTGCATCTGGTTCAAAGTTAACTAAAGCTGACGCTGGTCGTGCTTTAGATTCAACAATCGAAGCTATTCACAAAGCTTTAAAAAAAGGTGATCGTATTGGTTTAGTAGGTTTTGGTTCTTTCTCAGTAGCAAAGCGTGCTGCTCGTTTAGGCCGTAACCCTCAAACTGGTAAAGAAATTAAAATTGCTGCTAAAAAAGTAGTTAAATTTAAAGCTGGTACTGAGTTAGCAACTAACGTTAACAAAG
>JAYTRS010000507.1:0-2863 GCA_043746065.1 Bacteroidota bacterium
GGTTGCAGTTTATTTGTAATAACTATCAATTAATAAAAACGTATAATAAAGTTTACATTAGTATACTAAATTTAAACTTTACTTTAATACCAAATGCCTTTGCGAGTTTAAATAACGAGGCGGATTTATTAAAATTTGGGACAGGGTTAACTACCGTAAAAAATAGTTTAGAACATACATTAAGCAACCTTAATTTTTGTTATACGGTTGAACAAGATTTAAAACAGTTTTTAGAAAAAACATTCCCAACTGCATTTATTAGGCATGCTGGAGCCGTATCGTTAAGTTTATTTACTAACCAACCTTTTTTAGCAAATAGCGATTTGTTTTTAAATATTAATTATAATATTATTGAAATTACTATAAAGCAAAAAAACAATTTACAGTTTTACAACGCTTTTAATTATCAAACTACCGAAGATATTATTTATTATCTTTTATTTACTTTAGAACAATTACAACTTAACCCACTTACAGTAAAAATAGCCATTGCAGGACAAACAGATAGTAATAGCGAGTTAATTATAAGTTTAAAAAAATACATAAAGCATATTAATTTTACAGCAAACAATACTGCAACTTATTTTAAAAACGAATTAATTGATATGCCACCACATTTTTACTTTACAGTTTTAAATCAAATTTTATGCGAATTATAAATGGAACACACCGCGGCAAAATAATTAAAGTGCCAAAAGGCTTGCCAGTTCGCCCCACTACCGATTTTGCAAAAGAAGGGTTATTTAATATTTTAACCAACAAGGTAAATTTTAGCGACACTGTTTTTTTAGATTTATTTAGTGGCACTGGTCATATTTCTTTAGAAGTAGCTTCGCGCGGAAGCACAAATATTACTAGTGTAGATGCCGATTTTAAATGCGTTAGTTTTTTAAAAACAATTAGTAAAGAGTTTAAGTTTGAAATAAATACCATTAAAGCCGATGTTTTTGAATTTTTAAAAACAAACAAAATTACGTTTGATTTAATTTTTGCCGACCCACCGTATGATATTGAGAATACCGAAACTATTCATTCATTAGTATTTAATAACAACTTATTAAATGCTGGAGGTATTTTGGTTATTGAACATGGCCCAAAAACTAATTTACAAACATTAAGTCATTTTAAACAACAGCGTAAATACGGTAACGTAAATTTTAGTTTTTTTGAAAACTAAATTAATGCCTACGTTGTAGCCAACGCATCAAAAATTTATCATATACCTCGTAATAGGGCTTTTTGTCGCTAATATCATAATAAATCATTTCTTTTTGTAGTAATGATTCTATACCTCGCTTTACAATTGCCGACGTTCCAAAATTATACGAATTTATAAAATGTTTAGAATAAGGTTGTTCTACTTTTTCTTCTTTACCAATAGCCTTTAGCAATTGCCATTGAGCAGGTGTAAGTAAATTTCGATATTGAAAAAAAACAGATTCTTGTTCAATAATAATTTTATTTAAGATAAAAATTACAACTTGCTCATTAATAGTTTTGGTATTGTAAATAAATAGTTGATGGCATAAGTATTGTGTGTAGTAGGTATGCGAGCAACTTAATTCTAAAATTAAATTAATGGCATCATCAGTAATTTTAAATTTGTGCGTATTAAAATGTAGTTTAATAAAATTAAAATATAATTTAGGGTCAATTTTTTTTAAATGTATTGTTTTAGTGCTTGCGTAAAACGGACGTTTAGTATTATTAAACAGTTCGTGCATGAGGTGTTGATTGCTACCACAAAAAATAAAATTTACATGTTTTAATTGTTGAATAGCAGTGCGTAATATGGCTTCTACATTTTTTTCGGGATAATTTAATATTTGTTGAAATTCGTCAATGGCTATAATTGTTTTTATACTTTGAGCATCTAAAAATTGTAATAATTGTGGTATTGTTTTTTCAAATTGTTTTGGTTGCGTAATGTCTAGGCTTAGTTCGGGTGCACCACTTAAACTATCTATACTTATTACGGGCCTAAATAGTTTTATAGCTTCTAAAAAACGTTTGCCAATACCCTTATTTGGAGGAAAAATAGTATAAATACTATTGGCTAATTGATTGGTAAAATCTTTTAAATTTTGAGTAGCGTAAATATCTAAATAAATACATTCGGTATTTTGTTTTGTTTTTAATTGATTAAATACATGTTGTATTAAGGCCGTTTTACCTAGCCGACGCTGTGCAAAAAAAGTAGTGTTGCTATTATTTTTTATGTTTTCGAGTAGGGTTTTGGTTTCAATCTGGCGATCGCAAAAGTAATAGGGTTTAATATATGCACTAATTAAAAACGGATTTATATATTCTTCCATACTACAAATATAACTATACATTTTGTATTATACAAAATGTATTATACAAAATGTATAATTTTAGTTGAGCGTAATTATTCCTATTATGTGTAAGTAATACAAACGAATTAATTTTCTTTTAAACCTCTACCTTCTTTGGTAATTTTATCTTCGCGGCGTAATTCAGCAATAATTTTATCTAACACGCCATTTACAAATAGTTTACTATTAGGCGTGCTATATTCTTTACTAATATCAATGTATTCGTTTAGCGAGGCTTTTACAGGAATGTTTGGTAAGTGCATAATTTCGGTTAAGGCCATTTCCATTAATAACATATCCATGTTTGCAATACGCTCTACATCCCAATTTTGGGTATGTTTGCCTATTAATTCTTCAAATTCTGAGCGATACATAATTGTTTTTTTAAACAATTGGCTCATAAATTCTAAATCATCTTTCTCGTCTTTTAATAAGGGCAATAATTTAAAATCGCCTTCAAAGGTTTCAAAATTGCGAATTACCGAGTTAAAAGCTACAAAGGAATCATCTACCCAATGCATATTTTT
>JAYTRS010000508.1:0-2854 GCA_043746065.1 Bacteroidota bacterium
CTCTAAAAAATAATTAAATAAATTGTAAATCATCTTAAAAAAATTGCAAAGATGGCACTGAATAAATTAAATAGAAGAACTAAAATAAAATTAAAGATACGCAAAACCCTAAAAGGTACTGCTGAATCTCCTCGCTTAAATGTATATCGTAGTAACTCCGAAATATATGCTCAATTAGTTGACGATAAAGCAGGTAAAACATTATTAGCAGTAGGTTCGGTTGATAAATCAATCTCAACAAGCAAAGCTAGTAAAATTGAAAAAGCAAAGTTAGTAGGTAAGTTAATTGCCGAAAAAGCAGTAGCAACAGGAATTTCGGCAGTGGTTTTTGACCGTAACGGATTTTTGTATCACGGACGCATTAAATCGTTAGCCGAAGGTGCTCGCGAAGGAGGTTTAAAATTCTAATAAAAAATTAAGATGTCTACAAAAGATAAAGAAGTAGTAAAGCGCGTTAAATCGAGCGAAATTGAATTAAAAGATAAATTAGTTGCCATTAACCGTGTAACTAAAGTTACAAAAGGTGGTCGCCACTTTAGTTTTTCTGCCATTGTTGTGGTTGGAAACGAAAAAGGCATTATTGGCCAAGGTTTAGGTAAAGCCAATGAGGTAACTGATGCTATTACAAAAGGTATTGAAGATGCTAAAAAGAGTTTGGTAAAAGTAGCCATTTTAAAAGGTACTATTCCTCACTCACAAGAAGGCAAATTTGGTGGTGCTCGCGTATTTATTAAGCCTGCAGCTCATGGTACTGGTGTAATTGCTGGTGGTGCGATGCGTGCAGTGTTAGAAAGCGTTGGTATTACTGATGTGTTAGCAAAATCAAAAGGTAGTAGTAACCCACATAATTTGGTTAAAGCAACTTTAGATGCTTTAATGAAATTACGCGACCCTATTACCGTTGCACAACAACGTGGTATTACATTAGATAGAGTGTTTAACGGATAATATTAGTAAAGATGGGAAAAGTAAAAATAGCATTAGTAAAAGGTACATCAAAACGTTCTCCAGCTCAAAGAGCTACGTTGGTTGCCTTAGGCATTAAAAAAATGCACAAAGTAATTGAAAAAGAAAGAAATCCTGCCGTTGATGGTATGATTGCTAAAGTAAAACATTTATTAAAAGTAGAAAATATTTAATATACAATGAAATTAAACGAATTAAAACCAGCAAAAGGTTCTGTAAAAACTAACTTCCGTCGTGGCCGTGGCCAGGGTTCGGGTGGTGGTGGAACTGCAACACGTGGTCACAAAGGTGCTCAATCACGTTCAGGTTACTCATCAAAACGTGGTTTTGAAGGTGGTCAAATGCCATTACAACGCCGTTTACCAAAATTTGGTTTCAAAAATATTAATCGTATCGAACACCGTGCTATTAATTTAGATACCATTCAAAACTTAATAGATACTATTAAAGTAACCGAAATTACTTGTGAAGTATTAATTAAAAATGGTTTAGCTCATAAATTAGACCTTGTTAAAATTATGGGTCGTGGCGAATTAAAATCAAAAGTTGATATTAAAGTACACGCTTTTACGGCAACTGCTAAAAAAGCAATTGAAGAAAAAGGTGGAGTAGCAACAGTAACTGAAGCAGTAGTAAAAGTAAAATAATTATATGAAGCGTTTTTTAGAAACCCTCCGCAATATTTGGACCATAGATGAACTTCGCCAACGTATTTTAGTTACGTTAGGCTTAGTTTTAATCTACCGTTTAGGTTCTTATGTTGTACTTCCAGGCGTTAATGTTGATGCGTTAAACGACGCAAAACAAGGCGATGCTGGTGGAATTGTAGGATTAATTAATATGTTTGCAGGTGGAGCCTTTTTACGTGCTTCTATTTTTGGTTTAGGTATTATGCCTTATATCACTGCATCTATTATTATTCAATTATTAGGTATGGCGGTGCCATATTTTCAAAAAATGCAACGTGAGGGCGAAAGTGGACGTAAAAAAATAAATCAGTACACGCGTTTTTTAACCATTGCTGTAACAGCTGTTCAAGCCCCTGGTTACATTGCTTCTATTAAATCTACAGCTCCTGGTGCATTTACCGATTTATCAACCATTTGGTGGGTACAATCTATCTTTATTTTAATTAGTGGAACTATGTTTGTAATGTGGTTAGGCGAAAGAATTACGGATAAAGGTTTAGGTAATGGTATTTCGTTAATCATTATGATTGGAATTATCTCTCGCTTACCATTTGCATTTTTATCTGAAATTAAATCACGCACAGCTGGTAATGGTGGATTAATAATCTTTTTAATAGAAATAGTAATTTTATTATTAGTAATTGTTGGTAGTATTTTATTAGTACAAGGCACGCGACGAATACCTGTGCAATTTGCTAAGAAAATTGTTGGTAATAAGCAATACGGTGGTGTTCGTCAGTACATTCCTTTAAAAGTAAATGCAGCTGGTGTTATGCCAATTATATTTGCGCAAGCTATTATGTTTATTCCTGCTGCAATCTCTGGTTTTAGTGGAAATTCAGGTGGTGTTTTCTCTGAACGTTACGGTTTTTGGTACAACTTTATTTTTGCAATAATGATTATTTTATTTACGTATTTTTACACAGCTATTATGGTTAATCCTAACCAATTGGCGGATGATATGAAACGTAACGGAGGTTTTGTACCAGGTGTAAAGCCAGGTAAAAAAACGGCTGAATTTATTGATCAAGTAATGAGTCGTATTACTTTACCAGGTTCTATTTTCTTAGCTGGTGTAGCTATTATGCCATCGTTTGCTCAAAAATTAGGCATTAATAGTTCATTTGCTGATTTTTATGGAGGAACATCCTTATTAATTTTAGTAGGTGTAGTATTAGATACGTTACAACAAATAGAAA
>JAYTRS010000509.1:0-2854 GCA_043746065.1 Bacteroidota bacterium
TTAGCAATTAATTCGCACGAAGAAAATAATATTATTACTGCTATAATTTCGGGTAATTCTATAAAGCTAACAGATAGCCTTGCTCTACAAAATTTTAATTTATGTTTAAATTCAAACGATAAAAATACCAAGTACAATTTTGAATGGAATAATTTTTTAAAACCCAGCAATAAAGGAGAGATAGCAGGGCGTATATTATTTAATAACTCATTTATTTACATACAACACGATACAATTTCGGTTACAGTAAGAGATAGCACTTGGCACCTAACGGCATCAAACCCTACTGTAATAGATACAAGTGGAAGTATAATTATAAATACATTAGCATTAGCTAATAAAAATCAACTCATTAATATTAGTGGCGCCTTCTCTAAAAAAGAAACAGAAAGTTTAGTAATCAATACAAGTAACGTAAATTTAGATCAGTTTAACCCTATATTAAATGCCTTTAAGTTAGAGTTAAATGGAATATTAAACGGTAAAGTAATATTACACAATACACAAAATAGTTTTGCATTTACTACCGATTTAAATTTTTTAAAACTTAAAATAAACAATAATCTTTTAGGCCAGTTAGTTTTAAAAAGCGATTATAACTCAAAAGAAAAATACATTTTTTTAGATGGCTTTACTTCAATTGGTATCCTTGACGAATTTGGTAATCAACAAAAAAACATTGCCTTTAAAGGCTATTATTATCTAGATAAAAAAGACGAAAGTATTGATATTGATTTTGCAGCAACCCCAGCTAATTTAAAATTATTAAATCCCTATTTAGAAGGGATTTTAACGATTAAAAATGCCTTGGTAACAGGTAAAGGTAAAATACATGGCTCGCCCGATAATATTAAAATAGACGGTAAATTAAAATTATATAAAAGCGAAATTAAAGTTGATTATACAAACGTAACCTATAACATTACTGGTGAGATAGAAATATTACCCGACCAAATTCGATTTTCGGAATTATTAATGAGCGAAAATGGTTTAAAAGCTTCACCACAAGGTACTATTAATGGTAACCTATTTCATAACAACTTTACTAAAATGCAAATAGATTACGACGTTAGTTATAAAAATATGTTGGTGTTAAATACCACCCAAAATGAAAATAAAACTTTTTATGGAAAAGTATATGGCACCGGAAATGTTGGTATTTATGGCTTTTTAAATGGCTTACACATGCAAATTACAAACACAACCAACAAACACTCAAGGTTTGTATTACCATTAGATGGCCCTGCCGAAGTTGATGAAAACGATTTTATAAAATTTGTAAAAAAAGATACGCTTAAAAAAGAAGAAGAAAAATTAACAGGTTTTGATTTAGACATGACTATTAATGTAACACCCGACGCACTTACAAAAATTATTTTAGATGCTAAAACTGGTGACGGTTTAAACGTACAGGGCGAGGGAAGGTTAGCACTTAAAATAAATACATTAGGTAAGTTTGAAATGTTTGGTGATTATTTAATTACCAACGGCGATTATTTATTTACACTCGAAAATGTAATTAGTAAAAAATTTGAAATAGATCCTGGAAGTGTTGTTTCTTGGAGTGGAGACCCTTTAGGTGCTGAAATTAATGTAGCCGCTAGTTATAGGCAACGCGCATCGGTAGCGCCATTATTAAACGATACTACCGCTCGATACAAAGGACGTTTTCCAGTGGATTGTAAATTAATAATTACGAATAAATTATTTTCGCCAGTAATAAATTTTAAAATAGAAGTACCTACTGTAGATGCTACAGCGCGTGCACGTATTAATAATGTATTAAGTGATGAGGTAGAACTAAACCGACAAGTATTTTCGTTTTTATTATTTAGAAGTTTTGTAACCCCTGCTATTTTCAATGCTAATAGTGGCGGTGTGAGTGCTGGAAGTGCAGCAGCCTCAACAGGAAGTGAAATGTTGAGTAACCGTGTAAGTAATTTTTTAAATAGCTATGTTGGCAACATAACAGGTATAAAAGATTTACAAGTAGGTTTAAATTATCGTTCGGGTAGCCAAACATCCAACCAAGCTGTAGATTTAGCTTTAAGCAAACAATTTTTAAATAATAAAGTGTCGGTTGATGGTAATTTTGGTGTAAACCAAAGCCAAACTACCAGTGGCTCAAGCTCTTTAATAGGAGATGTAAATGTTGAATATAAATTAAGCGAAGATGGACGTTACCGATTAAAAGGCTTTAACCGAACAAATAATAATACCCAAGTAGCAACCTCTGGAGGGCAATTTACACAAGGCGTTGGCTTATTTTACCGCGAAGAATTTGAAACCGTAAACCAATTATTTAACAGATATTTAAGTAAATTAAAAAAAAATAAAAGTGTAGGTATTAAATAATTATTTATATTGTTTAAAATCAACATTTTTTTATAAATACTATTTTAGTAAATGAATATTAAACTACTACTCTTACTTTTATGTTTAAATGCTTCTGTAGCGCAAACCTATGAAAAGGATTGGGCTATATTACTAAAAAAAATAGATTCAGATCAAAAACTTTCTATTAAAGAATTAGAAAATTTTGAAGTTAAATACAAAAAACAATTTGATAAATACCCCGATAATTCAACGCAGTTTTATAGCTTATTAGCCAGCGAATATTACAACCAAAAAAATTACACAAAAGTAGAAGAAAGTTATGGTTTGTCTTTTCAATATTCTAAAACTGCAATTGATACGCAATTAATTTATATTACTGAATTAAACTTAGCTTATTACTATCAAGGGCAAGATTTTTTAACGCAATCCGAAAAATTTTATAATGCGTGTATGTTTGGGATGAGCGTTATATATGGCGCAAACAGCCGGCAATACACCGAAATATTTTATAATTATA
>JAYTRS010000510.1:0-2847 GCA_043746065.1 Bacteroidota bacterium
TTAATTTGTTAGATTTATCTTCGAAACCTAACGAAACAAACGTAAACCTAACTTTTTACAATGTTGCTACAAAAGAATATAAGTACAATTACATTCATACTTTAAATTATAAAAGCAACCCCGATACATTATATATTGATGATTACCCCACCTACAAAGTAATAGCACACACTATACCGCCCGTAGAAAGTAACGAAATAAAATTAAACGTTGGAAACCACACGCTAATACCAATAGATGCGCCCCAAGGTTTTTTAATGGTTAAGCGCCCCGAAGGGGTTTATAATTACAACGAAAAAGTAAAGTACATCATTAGAAAACAAAACGAAGGCAATACCCTAAATGTGCAAATGCTAAACGTTACCGAAAAATACATTGTTGGCACTTACGATATTGAAATATTAACCTTACCACGTATTACTATAAACGATAATAAAGTGGAACAATTACAAACCAAAATAATAGAAATACCAAACGCAGGTATGTTACAAGTAAAATGTTTAGAGGCTGGTGATGGCTGTATTTTAAATGTAAAAAACAATAAATTACATTGGGTTACTAATTTAACTAACCAAACCATACAAACTTATTATTTACAGCCCGGTAATTATGTGGCTACGTGGCGCTCTAAATCATTAAAGGGAAGTATTTATACCATTGAAAAAAAGTTTACTATTTCTTCCGATTCTCAAACGGTGGTAGAGTTTTATAAGTAGTATGTAATTAGTCGAACCTCAAAAAGTCAAATTCTAATAAATTTTTTCTTCCTACTTTTTTTTGTCAAAAAGTAGGCAAAAGACAAGACGTTTCGAGCTGTCGACCCGCACTTAATTTTTTATGAAAATTTAGGCAACGTTACTTATTTTGAGCCATTTTTAAAACGAAAAGCACAAAATAAAAACGCAAGCGCCCTTGCCTAATTTTCAATAAAAAATTAATTCTCTCCCTCGTATCCCCCAGCGAAACGCCATTGCCAACGCTCAAAAAATACCGAAAATTAACTGAAACAACAATGTATACGGCAGATATAAACATTGCATTTCACAAAAAAAGACTGTGAAATATATTATTACAGAGTATTTGAGGGATGACTAATTAGTCGATAGTCAGAAGTTGGGAGTGCAATTTGTATAGGGAGAGAAAATGTGATTAAACATGTGGATTAGTTTGTATACGAAACCGAAGGATTAGCAAGACTATTTGCCAACACACAAAATCTTATGGAGCGAGATGTTAGCGACCATTTTTTTTCTTTTCGTTACTAATCTCTTTGTTAATGTTTTCTGTCGCTCCGAATTTAGTTCTTAAACTATCACGAAACGCTGAAATAAACAATTTATGAGGAGGGTGACTTCGCCAACCATTGTTACCAAAATAGTGGAAATGAATATTTGTTGTTTGTTGCTTTTCTATTATTTTAAATTTTAATGAATGATAGTCTGGTCCATAAAAAAATAAAGTATCAAACGATTTCGATGCAAAACGTGAGTACAATTTGGATTTGAATGATTGTCTATAAATTAATTGTCCTATTTTATATCTTATATTGGTGTCAGCTTGGTTATTAGGTATAGAAAAATTACTGTCGATATAACCACGATAATTATAAAAGAAAAAACCGCAAGACTGAAAAATTAGTCCAATTGTTAATGAAATTAATATTTTTTTTATCATTGTATGATATTGTATAATTCGCACCTAACTAAGGACTAAACGCAACATTAAACATTTATAAATGATTGCATTTTTTTTAGCCTATAACAAAAATAAGGTATTTACGTTAAAGTTGAAAGCTTTAAACTACTATTGATTAGGATTGGCAACACCCTTTGTCAATAACCAAATTTTTGTGGAGTGGGTTTACGCTAATTTTTTTTCAATTCTTGAGATATTGCCTCGTGAACATCAACATATTTTAATTTAGAATAGTTATTTGAATTAATTTCATATCTATATCGGCTTTCCAAACTATCGTATTTTAGTGCGTAATAACTAAATTTTACTTTTCCTGAGTCGGCAAAGCTGTTTCCAAAATCTCTATCTGCTTTTACAAGTTCGTATTTTCCAATACTATTTTTTACAAAAGCTATATCCGTAATAATTTCTTCTGCCCCTTGGTTTGAAGAAATATGATACTTTTCTTGTTCGTTAATTTCAACTATTGCCCATTGCAAGCTATCTTCACTTAGGTTTTTTTGATAGATATAAAATGTATAATAACTAAACGAATGTGCGGTAATATTATTTCTATACCCTGAAATTACCATATCATTAATGCTATCTCCATTTAAATCAATATAATTTATTCCATTTTTGAGGAATAGGATTTGTGCAGTTGTTATTAAAGAATGATTTAAGGAGTTAGAAGAATTATTTTTTGATACTTGACTCTTATCTTTGCTTGGTCCGCAGGCGGAAAGAGCAACCATTGTTATTGCAATAATTATTACGTTAATTCTAAAGTTCATTTTTTTTAGTGTATTGTTGTTGGTTATAATATTAACGGTTTCTAAGCAAACGTTAGTTTTTTGCTTGTTTAATTTATGTATTTGTGCGTTAACACGCAAAAATGGGGCATGGTTGCTATTAGTGGCTCGGTTTACGTAAACAATTTACATTTTATTTATTTGTTCGCAATTTGCTTAAGTCCTATAACAAATATAAATCATTTAATTAAAGATTAAAAATTGTATATAGATTTTAAGCAAACACAATGAGGTTTTAACTGAACACGATGAGGTTCTAACCGAACACGATTGGGTTTTAACTCAACACGATGAGGTTTTAATTGAACACAATAGGGTTTTAACTCATAATGATGGGGCTCTAACTGAACACTATCAGGTT
>JAYTRS010000511.1:0-8888 GCA_043746065.1 Bacteroidota bacterium
AAGAATTTAATTTAACAGTAGGTTTTCGGTCCTCTGTTTTTCAACCTTTATACCGTTTTATTTATTTTATTCCTTTATCATTTTTAGGATTTAAGGGTATTGATATTATGTTTGCCTACAGCGCCACTCAAATATTTGGAATTTTAGTGCATACTCAAGCCATTAATAAATTAGGTTTTTTAGAGTATATTATTGTAACCCCTTCGCACCATCGTGTTCACCACGGCAGTAATGTTAGATACTTGGATAAAAATATGGGGATGCTTTTAATTGTGTGGGATAAGTTATTTGGTACCTTTCAAAAAGAAGAAGAGAGCGATCCAGTTAAATATGGCTTAACAACAAACATAAATACTTACAATCCTGTAACACTCGTTTTTCACGAATGGAAAAGTATTTTAAAAGATTTAAAAAAGAAATGTTCTCCACTTCAAAAATTGGGTTATGTTTTTGGTCCGCCAGGCTGGAGCCATGATGGTAGCACCAAAACGGGTAGGCAATTAAGAGAGGAATTGAAGATGAAAGAAAATAAAATAAATTAATGTCAGATACTTCAGCCATCCTTCGTCTTAAAAAATTAAAACAATTATTAGTAATTGAACGCGAGGAAGATTATTACCAATACAAAGAACAATTTTTAAAAGCAAGTATTGAAAACCGTCGTAAAAATGGTGTCACTTGGTATCCTATAAAAATTAATAGCGAAGAATCAGGCTATGCCGATTTATTACAATTAGAAGTGGAGCGAACAACCCACATTGATTTTGCACACCAATTTGGTAGTGGAAAAAACATTACCTTATTCTCAAACCAAAACAATAATCAAACCTTTGAAATTAATGGAACCATCAAAGCGTCGCAAAAAAATAAATTAAAAATTTTAATACATAGCGATGAATTGCCTGATTGGTGTCATGAAGGCAAACTTGGCATTAATATTCAGTTTGACGATAATAGTTATAACGAAATGCAAAAAGCATTAGACGACGTTATAAAAGCTACAAGTGGAAGAACTGCCGAACTTCGCGAAATTTTAGAAGGTAATGCCGAGTTTACATTTAATAAAATTGATGAAACCGTACTTGTTCCTCAACTCAACCTTTCTCAAAACCGCGCTATTCGTAAAACATTAGCCGCAAACGATGTATCTGTTATTCATGGGCCACCGGGCACTGGTAAAACTACTACCTTGGTAAATGCTATTCGTATTTGTTTGCAAGCCGAAAGTCAGGTGTTAGTATGCGCACCAACTAATACAGCAGTAGATTTATTAACCGAAAAATTATTAGAATTAGGTATAACCGTTTTACGTTTGAGGCATCCCGCTCGTATTTCTGAGGACTTAATTAAATCATCTGTTGATGGACAATTACAGCAACACAAAAATTATCACGAAATAAAAAATCTTCGCAAAAATGCCGAAGAGTATTTTAAAATGGCTGGTAAATACAAGCGTGTGTTTGGTAAAGAAGATGCCCAACAACGTACCGCATTTTATACAGAGGCAAAAAATTGTTTGCGAGAAGCACGATTATTAGAAGATTATATTATTGACGATTTATTTAATAACGTACAAGTCATTTGTTGCACGCCAGTTGCATCCACTAATCGCGCGTTAAATAAAAAAAGATTTAACACCTTATTTTTTGATGAAGCCTCGCAGGCGCTCGAACCAATGGTTTGGATTCCGCTTTTAAAATGTAAACGTTTGGTTTTAAGTGGCGACCATTTTCAATTACCACCTGTAGTAAAAAATTTACAAGCACAAAAAGAAGGCTTGGGCGAAACGCTTTTGGACCGCTGCATAAAATTTGAAAATGCTGTAAGCCTTTTAAATAAGCAGTACCGAATGAATTCGCCCATTATGGCATTTAGTAATGCGTACTTTTATAATAACGAATTGCAAGCCGATGATACCGTAAAAGATAGCGTTTTAGCGGATGTGGACGATGAATCGTTTTTTAATAAGCCTATTGAATTTATTGATACCGCAGGCTGTAGTTTTGATGAGGCGCAAAACCCCGAAACCTTAAGCAGTTATAATACTGGCGAGGGTAATTTATTATTTAAACATTTAACCCAATTATTAAATTGGTACACCCAATTAAATTATACAACGGCTATTGATATTGGCGTCATTTCGCCCTACAAAGAGCAAATAAATTGGTTAAAAGAAAACAGAACGGAATATGAGTTTCTTTCTGAAAAAATTTCAGAATTTAGAATTAAAACCATTGATGGTTTTCAAGGTGAAGAATGCGATATCATTTACATAAGTTTAGTACGTAGCAATACCGAACAACAAATTGGTTTTTTAAGTGATATTAGAAGAATGAATGTAGCCATTACCAGAGCTAAAAAAAAGTTAGTAATTATTGGCGATAGCGCTACCATTGGCAACCATCCATTTTATAAATCGTTTATTGATTATTGTGAAAAAAATAATTATTACAGAAGTGCGTGGGAGTTTGCCGAATAAAATTACGTTTAATACCATCACTCAATATATAAATAATGGTATAACTATTTGATTAAGCATTTATTAACTAATTTTAGTAAGCAATTATGTTTATTTTTACACCGTTTTGAAATTTACATTATTACATACCGATACAGCATCTAAAGCCCGAGTGGGCGAATTAGAAACCGACCACGGCACCATACAAACTCCTATTTTTATGCCTGTAGGTACTGCGGGTACGGTTAAAGGTGTTCATCAGCGCGAATTAACAAACGATATTAAAGCGCAAATTATTTTAGGGAATACCTATCATTTATATTTACGACCAGGGTTAGATGTATTAGAGCAAGCAGGCGGCTTACACAAATTTAATGGGTGGCAAAAACCAATATTAACCGATAGTGGTGGTTACCAGGTATTTTCGTTAGCAAATTCACGTAAGTTAACCGAAGAGGGCGCTACCTTTAAAAGCCATATTGATGGAAGTAAGCATTTGTTTACCCCCGAAAGTGTGATGGATACACAGCGTATTATTGGTGCTGATATTATGATGGCTTTTGATGAATGCACACCCTACCCTTGCGATTACAATTATGCAAAAAATAGTTTGGGTTTAACGCATCGTTGGTTAGATAGATGTATTAAACGCTTTAACGAAACCGAACCAAAATACGGCTATCAACAAGCCTTGTTTCCTATAGTGCAAGGCAGCGTGTATAAAGATTTACGCATACAAAGTGCAGAATTTATAGCTGGTAAAAATTGTTTAGGCAATGCCATTGGCGGTTTAAGTGTGGGCGAACCTGCTGAGGAAATGTATGCAATGACCGAAGTCGTAACTGACATTTTACCAAAAGATAAACCACGGTATTTAATGGGCGTAGGCACACCTGTAAACATTTTAGAGTGTATTGCTTTGGGTGTAGATATGTTTGATTGTGTAATGCCAACACGTAATGCAAGGCACGGTTTATTATTTACAAGCCAAGGCATAATAAATATTAGAAACGAAAAATGGAAAAACGATTTTAGTGTTTTAGATGAAAATGGAACCGCATTTGTAGATAAAGAATATAGTAAAGCCTATTTACGTCATTTATTAGTGTGCAACGAGTTGCTAGCCGCTCAAATTGCAAGTGTACATAATTTGGCATTTTATTTATGGTTAGTAAACCAAGCTCGCCAAAAAATAATAGATGGAACATTTATTGAATGGAAGAATAAAATGGTGATTCAGCTAGCGCAACGCTTGTAAAAAAGCAAAAAATTGAGTAACTTTACTTTAATAAATACTTAAAATTATGGCACGGGTAGCTGGTGTTCAAGTAACAAAAACAAATTCAGGAAAATTAAAATCGGTAACGTTTGATTTAAAAAAACATGGAGATAAAATTAATCCTATTTTACAAGAATTAGGTATTATTGTTGAGGATGACTTTGAAGTAAAGTGGCGTAAGGGAGGATTAACACCCGAACAATTAAAAGAAAAATTAGTTAGTTACGTTCATACTCTTCCATGGAAAAATCAGCAGAAATAATAATAAATGATGAAGTTTATGATTATTTACAAAAGTTAATCCATCTACTTTACAAAAAAGATTATTTCAGTTTTATTGAAGATGCAGAGAGTTATGTAATTACTATAATTAATAAAATTACTAACGATTTACCAAAAACTACACACAGATTAACACCGCTTCAACTAAAAAAATACGGCAACTTTTATATTAAATTAAAAGGCACCAAGCGTACTACATGGTATGCATTTTTTGACAAAAAAGATAATCGTTATTATATAGAATTTATTACAAACAATCATTCGCCAAAGGCTTCGTTTTTTAACGAACTTTAAAACTTTATGTTTTTAAAAAAATTAGATAGATATATTTTAGGAAAGTTTTTAAAAACTTTTATTTTTTCTATTACCCTCATATTGCTAATTTTTATTGTGTTTGATATTAAAGATAAATTAGCAACATTCACGCAAAAAAACATCCCTATTAACGAAATAATATTTGATTATTATTTAATGTTTATCCCTTATTTTGGAAATTACTTTAGCCCTCTTTTTACATTTATTGCGGTTATTTTTTTTACCTCTAAAATGGCTCATCAGTCGGAATTTATTGCAATTTTAAGCAGTGGAACAAGTTTTAGAAGGATTATGCGTCCTTATTTAATGGGAGCGTTTATTATTGGATTTTCATCGCTTGTTATTAATCATTTTATTTTACCTAAAGTTTTTAAAACAAAAATTGGTTTTGAAGATAAATGGATAAATAATGGATACAGTAGTGAGGAACATAATATTCATAAAAAAATTGGCGCCAATCGTTTATTGTATTTAGAAAGTTATGATAACAGATTGAATACGGGCTATAAGCCAAGTATTGAAGATGTTGTAAATAACAAACAAACCTATTTTTTAACCGCCGATAATATGCGTTGGGATAGTATAAACGCTGAATGGCTATTAACAAACATTTACGAACGTAAAATTACAGAACAAGATAGGCTAGATACTTTAAAAAATCAAAAACCAATATTTAAACAAGTAAATAAGTTTTACCCCACTAAAAAACTAAAAATACCTTTTACACCTAATGATATGTGGCGTTACGAAAGTAAAATTGAGGCGATGAATTATTTTGAATTGAGAGAATATATTGTACGCGAAAAAATTAAAGGCTCTAATATGATTGAGTTTTTTGAGGTGGAACAATATAAGCGCACCGCCTTTCCCTTTGCTACCTTTATATTAACGATTATTGCCGTATGTGTATCCTCGCGTAAAGTACGAGGTGGAGTAGGTTTACAAATTGCTTTGGGCTTATTGCTAAGTTGTATTTATATTATGTTTTTATATATTTTTAAAACTATTGCTACCACAACTTCGGCTCCGCCAATGTTAGCTATCTGGACACCCAACATTATATTTTCGTTTGTAGCATTTTACTTTTATAAAACGGCTCAAAAGTAAGTAATACATGTTATTGCTTATTATCTTTTAATAACGAAACACTAAATAAGGCAATTAAAATACCTGCAATTATAATGCTAATCCAAATTACAGCTTTGTGTTGATACCATTTTTGTTCAACAATAACGGTGTTTGTATTCGTTTTTAGTTCTTCAATTGAAGTAAGTTTTAGTTGAGTTAAGTTTTTATTTATTTTATTTTTAAAATATATTAAATCGTAATTAGGAGAAGTGATAACATCATTACCAAAATATAAGGCCACATTTTTAGTATTTACTAACTTACAAATAGCCCAAACATCTTTTTGCAAACCTGTAATACTATCAATAGTTAAAGCAGCATTATCGTTATTTTCAATGTCAATAAATAAAGTATCGAGTTTTGTTTTGTATATAGCTATTAGGTTTTGGTAATTGCTTGATAGCGTTGTTTTTGCAATTAATTTCTTTTTATAAATTGTTTTTTTGTGGTAATTCGTTAATGTAGATTTATAAATACTCACTTCGCGTTGATAAAAATCAGACGTTGTAATATTAAATTTTAAATTATCTACATCGCTTTTAATAGGAAACGTTAAAATAAGCGAGCTAACCTTCTTATTGGTATTTGCAGGGTTTTTAATTAATTTACTACTAAGGTTAGAATACGTTTGGTAAATTATTTTATTTTTAATAATACCAATTTTATTAATGTGTATAGCACCCGAAATAGAATCGTTAAACGTTAAGCGAATAAATTTATAATTTAGGCTAGGGAAATATATTTCTTTTAAAACACTTAAATTGTTTGTAGAAACAATATCGCTCATGTATTGGTAATCGCTTACGCTAATCCATTTTTTTGAATCGTTACTACCACTAATACTATACATTTTAGAGTTGGTAGTGTTTAGTACGTCTACTAATAAATAATTTAAAGTATCGGCTGTTTTGTTTTGTATAATTATTTCCGAAAACTTATTTGCCAATCTTTTTCCTTCGGTAAATTCTAAATTCACAAATTGCTCATTAAAACTAACGGCACTTGGCTCGTATATAAAATAAGGTATTTCGTTATTAACAGAATCTAAAATGCGTAAATCACTAAAATCGTTTTTACATTTTGAGCGAATGTTATTGTCAATTAATACTCTATAAAAGTTAGTTTGCGCCACATTAAACGTATTGCTTTTATATTTAAAATTGGTTTGTGCTTTGCCCACGAATATTAAGCAGCAAACAAATACTATTAATTTAATTTTAAAGTTTAGTGTCATCGTTATTCTTAATTTTAGTATCTTCACTTGTATTATCTAAAATAATTGTTTTAATTTTTTGGTACATAAACGACATGATTAACAATACCACGCCTAAAATTAAAAATGCAATTATTTTACCCACTTTTGGCACATCATTTATATCGTAGGTAAATAGTTTTAATAATAAAATGGCTAATAATAATAAGGCACCTACCCTAAATGTTTTTAAATGTTTTTTTATGCCATAGGCTAAAAAACTAAAGGCTAATAATACCCATGTTATTGGTAGCCCAACTTTTGTAGCATGTTCTATCGTTACATCATAAAAAGTATAGTCATCTACTAATTGAGCGGTGTTTTGTAAAACTATAAATAGCCAATTTAAATTACACTCTATAGATATAAAAATAACAGTTAATGCTAAGGTTAGCCAATGCACAAAATTACTTTTAGATAAAAAGTAATTTTTATTAACTAAACTGCAACTGTGAATTTTAAAGGCTATTAATAGCATAGCCACTAAGTTTATAAAATGCAAAAGGTAAGCAATGTAACACCTTTCAGATTCGCCATAATTTACATCTAATTTAAGCTCTTCTTTGGCTAAAATATTTGCTAAAAACATAAATAATAAGGCGTTAAAAACATACATAATAAACGATGCAATTGTGCTTTTATTAGTTTTTACAGAAATTAAAATAAACGCCCCTGTATATAAAAAGTGTATAGTTAATGGAATGTATGCTGCTGATTCCGAAAAATAAATATGTTCAAACGCTTGATACCAACCTTCAATTAACAACACACCATAAAATAAAACAAGCGCTAAAATTAATGCTGTTTGACTAAATAGTTTGTACGAAATTTTTAAAACCTTAGTTTCTATTACGGTGTTTGATTTACGTAATTGAAAATAATTAAATACAAAGGCGGCAACGGTAAATACCCCAGTTATAAAAGCTTTGTTGCTTAATAAGGCGGGATGGTTGTAATTTGAATACACATTTACCCAATCTATAATTAAACTAAAGGTGGCTAAAAATTGCAGTAAATAGGCCGAAAAATAAAAGCCTTTTAGTTTTGATTTTACACTTAACCAAATAAGTAAAGTCGACTCTACTGCCCAAAATAATGTAATATAATTACCTTTTAATTGTATTGGGGCAATTAACGTTACAAACGTAAGCGTTAAGCCAATAAAAATATACATCACCCGTAAATCGGTTGGTTGGCGCCTTTTAATAATAATGGCTAATACCAAATTAATTAGTGCTAAAACAGTTGCAAACACCCCTTTTAAAGTATTATTGTAAATGCTGGTGTAATGGCTAAAAATATTAATACCAAAGCCAAAATAAATAAACGAATTACTTAATAGTATAGTATAATCTATCCCTTTAAATAAGGTTTTAAATTTTAAATGATGCAATAAGGTATAACTTAAATACAAAACGTAAAAGGCAGAAGCAAACGCAAAAGCACCTTTAAGCGGTGGGTTTTCTTTAAACGCAAATACCGACACAAACCAAATGGCATAAAATAATTGTGTAAAAATAAAGGCTAATACACTTACTAATTTCCATTGGCGAATGTGACTAACCATTAACATACCCACATTTACAATTAAAATATAAGTAAATAAAATTTTGTAATTACCCTCTCCTGTTGATAGCATTAAGGGCGTAGCAAATGCACCAATTAAAGAAAGCACTGCCAACTCTAACCTATTGTACTGCCACGAAACAAAAACACTAAACGCCGTAATTACAACCATAATAGCAAAGGCAACGGTTTGCGAAAACAAATGATACTCGTGAAAGGCAATAGCAATGGTAAAATAAAAGGTAGATATGGCTCCAGCTACTAAAATAGAACTAAAGGCTTTAAAATTACTGCGCATTTTATGGGCCACACCCAACAGTATGGCTCCTGCTAAAATACCAATGCCCGCACGGGCGGTTTCGTTTATCCAATTTTGATCAATAGCATATTTTACAAAAAAGCCAATACCTATTACTAAAATAGCTATACCAATTTTTGGTATTAAGTTTTCGCCAACAAATTTTTCTAAATCGGGGTTGTTGTCTTTAAAATTATCCCACCACGTTTTTTGAGGGATTAGGTTATGTTTTATTGGTGGCGGTATAGTAGCGTTAAAAATAGCTTGTTGTTTTACCACCTTTTCTTCAACTCTAATTTTTTCTATTGGC
>JAYTRS010000512.1:0-2846 GCA_043746065.1 Bacteroidota bacterium
ATTTTTTTTATCTTCTTTGTTTTTATAATATCGAAAAGCTATCCTAACAATAATAAAGCAACTTACTAAAATAGTAATTATACATATTAATTTAAACCAAATAGTTTGCCAATAGGCAGGAATAATAGAAAACTTAATAACGATTGGCAACACATGATGCTCCTTTGAAATAAGAGAAAGTGTTAAGGTATAATTACCAACAGCTAAATTTTGGAAACTTACGTGTTGACTTTCACTAATCCCACCCTGATTTGTAGCTCCCGATAATTCATACATCATTTTAGGGATATTGGTTGAATATGAAATAATATCCACATTGCATTCTAAATTATTTTGATCATAACTTAAATAACTTAACTCTTTTTTATTTTTTATTAATCCATTTACTATTAAAGATGTCAAATTAAAATAAATTGATTTATTAGTATTAATATTATTTTCTTTAATAGTAACCAAACCATGTTGAGTTGCTAAATAGATAGTGTGGTGATAAGATATTGCTGTTTTTACTTCATCAAGGTATATTTCATTCCATTTATTTAATTTGGCATCAAGTCCTGTACTATAAAATAAGCCTTTATTGGTAGATAATAAGATACTGTTATCGGTATTGAAACTTACATCATAAACAATATTACTTGGTAAATTATTAGTAATAGTATATTGCGTTATCTTATTATTTGAAGTTAACTTAAATAATCCAGAACCTTTTGAACAAAACCAATAATTCCCTAAAGTATCTTTTACTATTTTAGTAATTACATGATCTTTCGTTAGCTCCAAATAACTAGGCTGTATTAATTTATGATTGATAAGTTGAAAAACACCATTATCAGTAGCAATCAACCAACTATTATTTCTTACTTCAAATGAATAATTTTTAAAATTTAAAAATATTATTTCATTTTTTTTAGGAATAGATTTTATGCCGTGTTTAAGTTTTAAAATGTTTTTTCTACCCATACATAAAATAGAATCTGATCCAAGATTAAATAATTTTATTGGATGAAAAGGTGGATTTATAAAGGGAAGTTTCGTATTAGTTACTTTACCTTTTAAATTTAAGTAACTCAAATGAAATCTGTAACAAACAAGATATCCTTCGTTATATTTTATAATATCTAAAACATCATTTATTTCTTTATTGTATTGTTCTATTTTTATTCTTTTGCATTCATCAATCACAAATATTTCACCAAGTGTGTTAGAAACAAATAATTTATCATCAATTTTCTTTATAAAAGTAATAGGATTACTTAATGATTCCGTTTCATTAAAATGAGTTTCATTAACATTTGCACAATGGAATAAGCCAAACCCGTCGGTTGATACCCATAAACCATCCTGAGAATCAACTAATACATGATTAATTGTTTTTCCTAATAAATAATGATTGATAATTGAATCATTCTCATCGAGTTCATATAAACCATTATTATATGTAGCAACCCACATGTGCTTTCTTTTATCCTGAGTATAATTAAGCACGTATGAATTTATAGGAATATATTTAATGGGAGTATTCTTGTTAAATTTTAAAAGTGTATTATTAGAGACGAAATATATATAATTATTGAGTCGCTTAAAATGTAAAGGCAAGGAATACCCCATAACATTATATTTTATATTATAAGTTTCTTCACTATTATTTTGATTAATATACTTTAAATTAAACGCATAGTATCTATTTGCATTCATATGCTTTGTAAATTCATTACTGATAGCGGGTACGATTTCATTCTCAATATCCAGTATATAGGTTAAAATCGAATCGGCATCTGGATACTCCCATAGATTAGAAGGCTTATAACCATTACTCTTTGTTAATTTATATCCCCCATCTTTTGTATTAAAATAAATATTAGAATATTTATCTACAAATAATTGATTAATCTCATTTACTTGTTTTTTTAATTTTTCCGATAAAGCTTCTGCGCCTTTTATTAAAACAGCACTATCATTTATAACTTCGTATATATTGGCATTTGAATTGGCAACCCATAGTTGCCCTTTCTTATTTTCGTAATATGAATAGATAAAAGCTTCATTAAAGGGTAAATTTTTAAGTGTTGGCTCAAATATTTTACCATTATATTTCATTGCTCCGTAATTGGTAAATAGCCATATATAACCTTTATGATCTTGGAATATTTTATAAACTTCATTTGAAATCAAACCATCCTTTGTTGTATATTTTTCAAAACGCAAACTCTGTGCATTAGTATAAAAACTAATACAAACAAAAAATAGAATATAACAAGCTTTTATCATTTTTTATTAATACAACAAAGCTATATAAACTAAAATACAGAAACCAAAAAACTTATGTGCCAAAAATCCTTTTTACGGTAGTGCTCGTTTTTGTAGGTTATATAGTTTTGCCAAATCATATTAATCACTAAAACTAAAAACAAACTTATGAAAACAAAAAAAATTACACTTATCACAGCCTTGTGTATTGCAAAACTAGGTATTTGTCAAATTTACACCCCATCAGGTATAGTTAACGGACCTTCTGGTTCTACTACTAATGTTGGTATAGGAACTGGATCGAGTGTTATACCAAATGCTAAATTAGAAATACTAAATACAGCTAACCAATTCCGTTTGTCAAATACAAGTACCATTTTTAATGATTTTAACACAAATGCTTTAGGTTATTTAACAATTATGCCAAGCAATAACACTTCGAGTAGAATAGGCTTTAACACAACTGCACCCGTGGTTGGTCTTCATGTTAATATGGGCACATTTAGATTAACTGACCCTACATTCCCAGTATCAACAAGAGCTTTTCAAGTTTCTGCAAGTTACCCTGGCCTTGGAGAAATACCAGCAGGAACCTT
>JAYTRS010000513.1:0-8870 GCA_043746065.1 Bacteroidota bacterium
ATTTGCGAAAGGCTCAGTAGCCGACTCACCGCTTACATTGCGCCATAAAGACGGTTAATTAACAGATGTACTATTTAATGGTTCGGTATATAAAGATGATAGAGGAAATGTTTTGGGAGTTGTAATTGTAGCCAGAGATGTAACCGATCAAAAAAGAATAGCAACCGAATTAATTGAGGCAAAAGTATTTGCAGAATTAGCAACCGAAATTGCTGAACAAGCAAAAAGTAAAGCTGAAAGTGCTACAAGAATTGCAGTTGATGCTGTAAAAGCCAAACAGCAATTTTTATCGAATATGAGTCACGAAATTCGGACCCCAATGAATGCGATTATTGGATTTACAAAAGTAGTTTTAAGAACAGACGTTACCGAAAAGCAGAAAGAATATTTGGAAGCCATAAAAACAAGTGGTGATGCGTTAATTGTACTTATTAATGATATTTTAGATTTAGCAAAAGTTGATGCTGGTAAAATGACATTTACACAAGTCCCGTTTAAAATGTCAATATCCATTTCAGCTATGCTTCATTTGTTTGAAACAAAAATTTATGAGAAAAATTTACAGTTAATAAAAGAATATGATGATACTATTCCAGAAGTACTAGTTGGTGACCCAGTTCGCCTACACCAAATTATTTTAAATTTAGTAAGTAATGCTGTAAAATTTACAAGTAAAGGAAAAATTATTGTTGGGGTTAAACTACTTAACCAAGATTCGGAAAAAGCTACTATTGAGTTTTCTGTAACAGACACTGGAATTGGAATACCTGAAAGTAAATTAAGCACAATTTTTGAAAACTTTCAACAAGCTACCAGTAGTACTTCGAGGCTGTATGGCGGAACAGGATTAGGTCTTGCCATTGTTAAACAATTGGTAGAACCACAGGGCGGAACAATTGACGTAAAAAGCAAAATGAACGAGGGTTCTATTTTTAGTTTTAAATTAAGTTTTCAAAAAACAGTTTCGGAAGCAGAATTAAGAACAGAAATAATTGAGGAGGAGCCAGAAATTAAAAATATAAAAGTATTAGTTGTTGAAGATATTGCTATCAATCAACTATTAATGAAAACACTATTAGATGATTTTGGATTTCAAAGAGATATAGCTGCTAACGGAAAAATAGCCATAGAAAAACTATTGATTAATAAATACGATATTATTTTGATGGACTTGCACATGCCAGAAATGAACGGTTTTGAAGCCACAGAATATATTCGTGCTGAAATAGATTCAAAGATACCGATTATTGCCTTAACGGCTGATGTAACCACAGTAGATTTAGAAAAATGCAAAGCGGTAGGCATGAATGATTATATTGCTAAGCCTGTTGATGAAAGGGTATTATATAGTAAAATAATTAATTTGATACAAAAATCAACACCGATTAAAGATCATAAACCAAAAATTATGAAGGACGAATTAGAAAACGAAAAATCTGAAAGTAAAAAAACAAAATATGTAAATTTGGATTATTTACTTAAAAGAACAAAAGCTAATCCTGAATTAATGATGGAAATGATTTCGCTTTACTTAGAACAAACTGCGCCATTAATTAGTGTTATGAAAATTAGTACACAAAATAAAGATTGGGATTCATTATACAAAGCCGTACACAAAATGATTCCCTCATTCTCTATTATGGGAATAAATATAGAGTATGAAAATATGGCAAAAAAAATCCAAGAAAATGCTAGCCAAAAAGTAAATACCGAAACAATTTCTGATATGGTATTACAACTGGAAACTGTATGTTCGCAAGCATGTATAGAGTTAGAAAAAGAATATGAATCTATAAAAAAAACTAAACTATGAACCCCGAAAATAAAATAAAACTTTTTCTTGTTGATGACGACGCCGTTTTTTTAAAGTCGTTAGCCATTGAATTTCTTCACCACGGTGATTTTGATATTGAAACATTTCCTACTGGCGAACGATGTATTGAAAACTTAGCAAACAATCCAGATGTAATTATTCTAGATTATCATTTAGATGGAATTGAAAAAAATGCTATGAATGGTATGCAAACACTTGATAAAATAAAAGCATATAATTCCGATATTCCAGTTATTATATTATCCTCACAAGATAAAATAGAAGTAGCAATTAACTGTATGCATCACAAGGCATCAGATTATGTTGTAAAAAGTGAAACTGCTTTTACACGTTTAAAACAAATTATAACAACTGTTTTAAACTATAAAAAAATTGAAAAGCAATTGAATTGGTATATGGATAGAATGTAGTTTTTATGTATTTGACTTCTTATTTATTTTTTTAATTCTTATTATTAGTTATATCAAAAAAATTGCGTCAACAAGGTAATAGTTTAAATAAAAATCTCTTTCATTATATATAAGTACCAAGGTAGTGAGCTACAATTAATTATTATTATTCGCCAATCATATTGCCATAAGTGCAGCGCATGGGGCGGTGTATGATATGAATGCCGTCTTTCAACAAAAAACATTAAAAGGTAAAGGTACTTTTGGCGTAGTGCTTACTAATGTGTAATTAGTACCAAAAAAAATGGCTTAACGGCCTAAGCACCCAATTTTTAGTTATAGCCACAGTTTAAAAATAAATATACAAGCCTTTTTAATAACCTTTACTTACTCGTTTGGTATTAAATTTAAAGGCAAATTATTAGAAAGTAAGTTTTCTAACAATTAAAAAACACTACATTTTCATAAAACTCTTAAAGGCTGTTTAAATTTATATGATAATTTTAAACAACCTCTTAACTTAATTAAGTAATTTTAGGCAAATTTTTTAATTATGTTACGAACGCATACTTGTGGAGAGCTAAGAATAGCCGATATTAATAAAACCGTTACACTTTGTGGTTGGGTTCAAAAAACTCGCTTAATGGGTGGCTTAACCTTTATTGATTTACGTGACCGTTATGGCATTACGCAATTAATGATTTCAGATAATATATCCGACAAAGAAGGCTATGCCAGAGAATGTGTACTAAAAGTAACTGGTATTGTTATTGAACGAGAAAGTAAAAATAAAAATCTTGAAACAGGCGATATTGAAATTAAATTACAACACATTGAAGTTTTAAATACCTCAATTACTCCACCCTTTACCATTGAAGACGAAACTGATGGAGGTGATGAATTGCGAATGAAATACCGCTATTTGGATTTACGTCGTAGTGTTGTAAGAAAAAATTTAGAATTACGTCACCGTTTGGCTATTGAAACCCGCAATTATTTAGATAAACAACAGTTTATTGAGGTAGAAACACCTGTACTTATAAAATCAACCCCCGAAGGTGCACGCGATTTTGTAGTGCCAAGCCGAATGAATGCTGGGCAGTTTTATGCGTTGCCACAAAGTCCACAAACCTTTAAACAACTATTAATGGTAAGCGGCTTTGATAGATACTATCAAATTGTAAAATGCTTTAGAGACGAAGACTTACGTGCAGACCGCCAACCTGAATTTACACAAATAGATTGTGAAATGAGTTTTGTAGAGCAAGAAGATATTATACAAACGTTTGAAGGCTTAACCAAACATTTATTTAAAGTTGTAAAAGGTATTGATATACCCGAAATACCTCGAATGACTTATGCCGACGCTATGAAACACTATGGCAACGATAAGCCTGATATTAGGTTTGAAATGAAGTTGATAGATTTTAAAGCCACAACTTATGGTAAAAATTTTAAAGTGTTTGATGATGCCGAAACCGTTATTGCCATTTGTACCAAAGGTGCGGCAGACTATACCCGCAAACAATTAGATGAATTAACCGAATGGGTTAAACGCCCACAAATAGGTGCAACTGGCTTAGTTTATGCTCGTGTAAATGCTGATGGAACGATTAAGAGCAGTGTAGATAAATTTTATAACGAAGAAGATCTAAAAAATTGGGCGCAAGTTTGTGGTGCTGAAAAAGGCGATTTAATTTTAGTACTTGCTGGCGCTGAAGACAAAACTCGCAAAGCCGCTAGCGAATTACGTTTAGAAATGGGTAACCGTTTAGGCTTAAGAGATAAAACTAAATTTAGTTGCTTATGGGTTGTTGATTTTCCTTTGTTGGAATGGAATGAAGGAGATCCTAATTTACTGGCATCTTTAGCAGGACGATGGCATGCAAAACATCATCCTTTTACCTCTCCAAAACCCGAAGATATTGAATTATTAAAAACAAGTCCTGGTAGTGTAAGAGCCAATGCCTACGATTTAGTAATAAATGGTGTTGAAATTGGTGGAGGAAGCATTAGAATTCATAATAAAGAGCTGCAAGCACAAATGTTTAAAATACTAGGCTTTACCACTGAGGAAGCACAAAAACAATTTGGGTTTTTAATGAATGCTTTTGAATATGGTGCACCTCCTCACGGAGGCATAGCCTTTGGTTTTGATAGATTATGTAGTTTATTTGGTGGGGCAGATAGTATTAGAGATTTTATTGCTTTCCCAAAAAATAATAGTGGACGCGATGTAATGATTGATGCTCCAAGCGAAATTAGTTTAGAACAGTTAAATGAGTTGGCTATAAAAACAACATTATAGCCACGAATGTTGTAGAAAAAAAATATGAAAAACAAAAAATGGTTACTTATTCTTATCATTATTATCCCCTCAACTATGTGGGTAATATTAGAGAGTAGTACAATTAATTCCAATAAATTACCTTTTTATGGTCCAAAAAAAGCAATTAGTAAAGGCGATACAACCTTTTATAAAGTTACTGATGAGTTTTTTAAAAAAGACTTAAACGATAGTGTTATTTCTCAACTAAAAATTAGTACTACTGAGTTTCCTATTTATGCCATTATGTTTATAAAAGCAAGCTACATTAATGATAGCTACCGTTTAGTTGGTTTATGGGAATATTTAAATTATAAAAAAGATAAAATAAACAACATTCCTATTTTTTTAGTTACCGAATTAGAAGCTAAACACACACCTACGCATGATTCGTTGCAACGCTTTTGTAAAAATAAAAATGTACAATTTTTGGCTTGGACAAAATTAAGTTTTGATAGTTTAAATGTTACTTATTTTAACCAAAAACCTATTTATATTGATAAAAGTTTTTTTGTATTAGTTGACGAAAATCGAAACATTAGAGGTTATTACGATGGGCGTTTTGTTGCCGAATTAAAACGCCTAATTGATGAATACAAGCACTTACGATTAAAAGAAGCCAAACAAAAATTAATAGATGAAAATACAATTAAATCAAATAGCTAAAAAAAAACGGATGGGTTACTATGCAAATTTTTTAATGAAGCCTATCAGGTTTGTTAGCTTACTTATATTATTAATTAGTTTTAGTTGTAAAAATGCTACACATAAACAAGTATTACCCATTTTTGGCGAAAAAAAATTAAGTAATATCGATACTATTTATCATACCATTGCCGATTTTAGTTTTAAAAACCAGTTTAACGAAACAGTATCTAACCAAACGGTAAAAAACAAAATATACGTTGCCGATTTCTTTTTTGCAACCTGCCAAAGTATTTGTCCGCAAATGAGTACTAATTTAATGGATGTTCAAAAAGCTTTTTTAAATGATGATTCTCTGTTAATTCTTTCGCATAGCGTAAACCCACTACACGATACTGTTGAAGTACTAAATGGCTACGGAATAACGTATGGCGCTAAAAAAAACAAATGGCATTTTTTAACAGGTAATAAAAAACAAATTTACAATTTAGCCAAAACAAGTTACTTAGTTAATGCTTTAGAAGAAGATGGCAGTGCAGAAGGCTTTTTACACAGCGAATTATTTTTGTTAATAGATACCAAAGGCCGAATTAGAGGCTTTTATGATGGTACCGATAAAGTGCAAGTAAACAAGTTAATTACCGATATTAAATTATTAAAAACTGAGTAAAGTTTTTGTACATCATTTTTTTATAATTTATTAAGAATTAGTTAAAATAATTTACTACCTTTCTGTTTGTAAAATACACTCTTAAATTAAATTATTATGAATAAAAAAATTACACTTTTAGTAGCTGCTCAATTAGCTACAATAGCTGGCATTAATGCGCAAACAACAGCTAAAACAAGCGTTATTAACATGCAACAACGCTTAATGCAAAAAAACAATATAGCTTTTAAAGAAGGTAACTCTCCTTTTGTATTGCCACAAACTCCTGCATCAGATTTAAAATTAAACGCAGTAAACTCCACTACTTTGATTTTTAATGCCTTTTCGGGTTCTGGTAATGTATATGGTTTGTTATCAAACGCAGCAAAGCCTTTGCAGTATAATGATAATATAAATACCGTTTCATTTATACAACGTAAAAGCGCTACTTATGTTGGTAGTCCTGCTAATAATTCAGGCGTAATTGTAGCTATGATCTCAAACAATTGGGGTACAAGTTGGGATAGCACCTGTATTTATAGCGATGCCACTAACCCTGGTCGTTACCCACAAGGTGCTGTTTACAACCCAGTAGGCAATACAAATATAGCCAATGCTTATGTTGTAGGTTCGGGGCCAGCTATTAATAGCGGAAATTGGACAGGAAGCTGGTATGCGAGTAAGCAACTAGCCACGCCAGGCTCAACCTTATACAATAGTACAGCCAGTGCGGCGCCAAATGCGATGCAACTTTTTTCAAATAGTTCAGCTACATACGCACCTAACCAAGGTAAGCAAGATTTTGCGCAATTTGGATTTACAAGTACCGATGATGGTATTATACGCTCATTAGCACAGATTGATAACGATGTAAATGTCTCACAAACAGATATTAGAGGCGCACAATTAGTAAAAGGTATATTTAATGCCGGCGTATTTACTTGGACAACCGACTCATTTATACCTCCAGTAGTAGTACAACCTACAAGTTTAGAAAAACAAATGAGTACCGATTTGTACCAAGCTTGGAACGAATCTGGAACAGTTGGTTATGTTGTATTTATTGGTAGCCGCACTGGGCAAACAGGCTCTAACATTGGTTGGCAACCTATTGTGTACAAAAGCACAAACAGTGGTGCAACATGGTCGTTAATTAACGGAATTGATTTTAACAGCACTACCTTTCAGTGCTTAATGGGACATTTAGACCCAGTAAACAGCAATCCATCTTTACGCATACCATTTTTTAATGTTAACGAGGGAGTTGATTGCATAGTAGATGCAAATAACAAGTTACACATTGCTACTACTATTGCAAGTACTGATAGTCCCAAGTTAGATTCATTAAGTTCGGTTACTGGGCATGGAACCGAAAATTATACTTGGAATCACTCGCCAGGAAAACGCCCTTATTTGTACGATTTTATTACCGATGGTACTACGCCATGGACGTATTACACAATTGATTCGTTAAGTAGCGAAGCTCCAAGTAGTGTATCTACCGGACCAGGATTTACTGATAACCCTTGGGATGATAATGCGGGTAAAATTACGTCTGATAGCCGTATTCAATTAAGCCGCACACCAGATGGACAATATATTGTTTATACTTGGGCAGAATCGGATACGAACGTAACCAACCTTGCAAAAAAATGGAATACTTTACCAAACATAAAAGCACGTTTACTAAACGTATCTACAAGCCAACTTTATGCTACCGAAATAAATGTTACAAAACCAATTACAGGTAATGGTATAGTAAACCCAAATGTTAGTAATAGAGCCATGTTGCATTACACTTCTCCAAAATCAAGTTCGGCAACTGTTACAGCTGGGGTTGTAAATTTAACTACGCCTATTACGGTGTGTAACAGCAATCCATACTCGCAATTAACTAACAACGTACATTATTTTAGCGCTGCTAAATTAACCTTTACAAATAGTTTAATTACGCCAACAGTAGCTTGTAGCTTGGCACCTGTAAATATTAAAGAAAATGTAAATTTAGTTTCTAACTTTAATATTATGCCAAACCCTGCTAAAGATATGTTTACCATTAGCGTAGATATTTTAAGTGGACTTAATACAAAAATTGAAATTACAAATGCTTTAGGGCAAATTGTAAGCCAAACAAATGCTACAAGCCAGCAAACTTTAATTAACATTGGGCACTTAAATAGTGGCATTTATTTTGTAACTGTAAAACAAGGTACAGCACACAGTACTAAAAAATTAATTGTAGAATAGTTTTTGATTTATTAAAAAAACTATTAAAGTTTAATAAACCTATAACCACCCTGCTAACTAGCGGGGTGGTTTATTTATAATACCATGTTTAAAAAATATAAAATAGCATTTGATTTAGATGACCCTAAAACAACTTTGGCGCACAGAGATATTATTTTACAAAAGCCTTTTTTAAAACGTTTGTATCATGATTGGTATAACGTTTTTATTTTAAAAAGTAAATACATAAAAAATGGCAAACATTTAGAAATTGGGTCGGGCGGAGGCTTTTATAAAGATGTTTTTGCCCAAGTAGTAACTAGCGATATTTTAAGTTTACCCAACGTTGATAAAGTATTTAGCGCCGAAGAAATGCCATTTAACGAAAATGAATTGGCGAGTATAGTCATGTTAAATGTTTTTCATCACATACCCAAGCCTTATTTATTTTTAAAAGAAGCCGAACGTACCTTGGTAAAAGGCGGTAAAGTTATAATGATTGAGCCAGCAAATAGTGCTTTAGGCAGATTTATATACAAACGCTTTCATCACGAACCTTTTGATGAAAAAGGTGGGCGAGAAATAGAAGCGGGTAACCCCTTATCTAACAGCAACCAAGCTTTGCCTTATATTTATTTTGAGCGCGATTTAAATTTATTTAAAACCCAATTTAAAACCTTAAAAATAAATTCAGTAAAATACCACAGCCCCTTTATGTATGTTATTAGCGGTGGGGTATCGCGTAGTGCTATGCTACCCTATTTTATGTATGGCTTTGTAAAGGCTATTGAGTGGTTAGTA
>JAYTRS010000514.1:0-2823 GCA_043746065.1 Bacteroidota bacterium
ACTCCACATACCCTCGTTGGTATAATGAGCGGTTAAATCGCTGGCTCTAATTATTAAATCGGTAACTATAATTAAGCCAATGGCAACACGCATTAAAGCTAGTGCCCTAACATCTAAAGCATAACTTTTTTTTAAATAAATTATTATTTTTTTGAGGGTGTACAAAATGAAAATAATTTATTTACTCATTTCTTTAATATCCCCTTGGGTTAGCAATATATCAATTGTAATATTTGTAAACTCGCCACCTTCAATTATAATTGGTGCTAAGCTAGAATTAGAAGCCGAATTTAATTTACCCGAAAACTTACCGCTAATCTTTGCCTTTGTATCGCTAATTTTTTCCCATGCTGTAATTTCTAAAATAAATTCGGTTTTGCTAAATGTTTTGGTATCGTGGCCATAAAAATCTTCTTCTTTGGCATTTAATAAAGTAGCGTAATTTGCTTCAATTTGTTTTGAGTTATAAGCCCCAACGCCCTCTTTTACGTTAATTACTTGTATTAACAAATTACGTTCATCTGTACTTGAAATAAAATTAAACTGAAAAAAAGGTTTTTCAATAAAGCCTTTTATACCTTTTGATAAATAATTAATGGCTTTAGCTGCTGGCTCGCAACTAAAATTTACACCATTAATTTTTGCAATTACTGCTGCATTTTTTTTTATAGTGGGTACTTGTGCATTGGTTGTTTTAAATCCAAAAACAAAAAGTATAAAAACAAAAGGTAAAATTATTTTTTGCATAAAGTTTAGTTTAAAATAGTTTATATAACTTAATTTAAAAATACATATTTTTTGTGACTAAGCTAACATTAGCTCATCGCAATCAAATATTTTTTAAGGGATACATTTAATACTTAATTATTTTTTAAGTTCTGATTTTTTTTGATTTAACATTGTTTTTGCATTTAAAGCCGTTACCACTTTTTTGCCCGTTTTTGTTTCTAATTCTTTAAGTGCTACTTTGGCAACATTACCGCCTTGTTTGGCTATAATTTTACTTGCTGTAAATGTTTTTGGTTTTACTGCTTGTGATATATCTTTAGTAGATGCTTCTGCTAACATATTTAAAATTAATTCGGTATTGCTCATATTATCACGCAAATTCTCTTTCTTTAAACCTTTAAATATTTTATATTCTTTAGTAGTTTTATCTGCCCAAGTTTTGGCGATAATATCTGTTAAAATAGCAAATTGCGCTCCTTCTTTTAAACAACGTAGCTTCCACTCATCCGTTAATTCTTTTCTTATTTCAATGCTTTTTAGACGTTGATTAATCCATTCTTCAGAATAACCCAATTGCAAATATTGTTCTAAAGCTCTATCAATAGTAAGTTCAGGGTCTTGCATTTCATCTAAACGTTCGCTTGCAATTTGTGCCAACCAAAGTTTAAAAGGCTCTGCTTTTGGTGATGGAATAGACTGTATAAGCCTAAAAAGTTGTTCGGTATCTGCCACATCGGTTAAGCGCATTTTACCGTCTGTGGCTATCATTTTCAAAGCGTGACAATCCGTCACGGTTTGGTTTCCTTCTTCTTTTAATCTTTGCTTTAATTTTCGCCAATAAGCATTAGCATCTATACTTTCTGTTAAAATAGCAACCACATCTACAATACTAAAATACCATTTCTCTTGTTCTTCGTTCCAAAGGGTTCTTACATTTTTATCGTCAAATATTTTTATAGCATTTTCCATTTACCAAATTTACAGTTTTTTGTAGTAATTAATTGCTATAGACTGTAGTAAATTGTTTTTTATCTACCCCATCTCAATTAACTTCTTCTCTAAAGCATACATTTCATCTCTAAGTTTTGCAGCTTCCATAAAATTCATTTCTTTGGCAGCACGCATCATAGCCGATTTTACTTTACCTATTTGCTTTTTTAAATCTTCGGTATTTTTATATTCTACTTCGGGTTCGGCAGCCATACTTACCAATAAAGGGTCTTCGTAAACTTTTACTAGCTTACCACCAATGGTTACCGTAGTGCCACTCATAGGTTGTGCATTGGCTTTTTTACCTGCTTGTACAGGTGTAATATTAAATTTATAATTATGTTCTATTTGTTTTTTACGGCGGCGTTCGGTTTCATCCATTGTAAATTTCATACTGTCTGTAACTTTATCGGCATACATAATTACACGCCCATTTACATTACGCGCAGCTCTACCCACTGTTTGTACCAAGCTAGTAATGTTTCGTAAAAAACCTTCTTTATCGGCATCTAAAATTGCTACCAAACTTACTTCGGGCAAATCTAATCCTTCGCGCAATAAATTAATACCTATTAATACATCAAACATACCAATGCGTAACTGACGTAAAATTTCTACACGCTCTAAAGTATCCACTTCGCTGTGAATGTAACGGCAACGTACATTTAATTTTATAAGATATTTAGTTAATTCCTCTGCCATACGTTTGGTAAGGGTTGTTACTAAAATGCGTTCGTCTTTTGCCGCTACCTTATGTATTTCATCTAACAAATCATCTATTTGATTGTTGCAAGGGCGTACTTCAATAATAGGATCTAAAATACCTGTTGGGCGAATGAGTTGTTCTACCACAATGCCTTCTGCTTCCTGTAATTCAAACTGAGCTGGGGTAGCACTTATATAAATTACTTGATTTAGCATTGAATAAAATTCTTCAAATTTAAGCGGACGATTATCTAATGCTGATGGTAAACGAAAACCATACTCCACCAAATTTTGTTTACGACTTAAATCGCCTCCAAACATCGCACGCACTTGCGGTAAAGTTACGTGGCTCTCATCAATCATCATTATAAAGTCGTCGGCAAAATAATCTAACAAACA
>JAYTRS010000515.1:0-8806 GCA_043746065.1 Bacteroidota bacterium
CTTTTTTAATGGCATCGCCGCTTACATCATACATACTTAACGATAAGGAGGCACCATCATCTAAACGTAAATACGCACGTTGATTATCTTTTTTTGCAATTAAAAAATAAGGTTTTGCTTTTGGTGAAATAAACGATTGACCTTCGGCATTTGTTTTTGCTGTTTGTATGAGTTGCTTTTGGTAATCATACAATTCAATAGTGACATCGTTTACGGGTTTTGTAGTTATTAAATCAGAAATTACGGTAAATAAACTGCCATCATTTCCTTTTTTTAATGTTAATCCTAAATCGCTTGCTAAAATGTTTTTTGATACTGTGCGCTCATACTGGCGATAATAATAGTTTTTACAAGGATTGTCTCTATCGTTATAATTGCTGTTATCATAATCACCATTTTCATCGTAATAATTATAGCCATTGTAATCATCGTAATAATATCCAAAATAAAAATCTTCGTTTTCTTCTTCGGCTTGTTTAATATCTTCCATTTCAAACTTTTCATCATTATTATTTCCTAAACATGGGTAGGTTGAGTAGGCTTTTTTAATAGAAAAGGTGACGCGGTAAATAGCGCCTGGTTCGGGCTTAATTAAGGTACTAATATCTAAGGCCGATTTTTTCCAAACGCTAAAATCGGCAGGATTGGTAATGCCTAAATTAATACGTTTTTCTAGTATTTTTTTACCAACTTGTGCAAGGTTGGCGCCACCATTCATATCGTTACTTTGTAAAAATTGCAGCACATTATTTTCGTAAATTTTTATAATTTTTACATCCACTGCTTTTAAGTTAACGGTTTCAAAAGGCAGGCTTAAGCCATTGGTAGAAGGTAAAATGTTACCATCACCTACAAAACGCACGGCGGGTTTTACTTCGCTAAATACAATGTTGTGTTCAGATTTTTGGTTAATAATTTGTCCTTTAGCATCGCGAATACCTTCGTTTACAACTAATTTGTAAGAACCCGATTTTACTTCGGTAGGGTATAGCAAAACCTGATTGTTAGCCACGATGTATTTTACATCTTTAATAGTTCCTAATGTTATTAAGCCTTCTAAGGATTGGCTTTGATCAATAGGATTTGAAAATGTTAGTTGTACAAATTGTTCGTTATCGTTTATTAAATTGGTACTTAATAATTTAAATTTTGATTTTTGAACAATTTCAAAACTTTTTGAAGAAGTGTAGGTTAAATTTAAAGCGGTGGCATTACAATTTAACAGCAATTTAGTATCGGTTGTGGTTGGTCGTTCAATACTATCAATTGTAAATTTGTGCGTGGTGCCTTGCTCATTATGACTCCATTTTATATTTAAATTTTTAGTATCTAATTTTGCATTTACAGTTTTTTCAATGGTTGTTTGGTCGGCAAAATCGGCGGTAGAAACATTACCGCTTAGGCTGTAATAATAAAAATCATTACTGTTGTAAGATTTAAGTTCGTTACTTTCTAACTGAATAGATTGTTTGATAACTTGAAATTGAAATTCAAAATCTTGTAATTCTTTTTTTACTTCCACCAGTTTATTTAAATGAAAAGTGGCCTTGTAAACCTGTCCATCTTTTAAACGTTGGGTGGGTTTAAATTCTAAATTTTGTCCATCTTTCCAAACTAAAGTGCCTTCAATTTCGGGACTAAAGGAAATATATTCTTCTTTTAAGGGCGTGTTTAATTCTAAAGCACTATTAAATTCGTTAGCTAATTTTATTTTTATGGTAGAGCCTGATGAGATATAACCAGTTGTAAAAGCACTAATAAAGTTAGCAAATTCAGGATTAATTTTTGGAGCTATACTTGCATTATAATTACTGCCAGTAAGTTTACTAAACGCATCGCGGTGGTTATAAACAAACACGGTACTCCCTGTAATGGCTACGCCTAAGGCCATCCATTTAATTTTTTGTAACAACATAGTTTTTGGAATTTTGATTAAAATTAACGTTTATACGTAAACCGTAATTTAAAGTTGCTAACAGAAGTGTTAAGCATTGTTAATGAGTTTTAGCTTTTACTATAAAAAATCGTTAAGACGCTTTACCAGCTAAGTTTTCTTTTTAGTAATTACCCTAGTAAAAATATGGCTTTCGCTAAAAATACGTAGCCATAAATAACCCGTTACTTGTATGGTGTTTGCATTTATGTATTTAATAAACGCACTGTATGTTTTATCTGTTTTTGGCGTATATATTTTACCGTTATTCCACTCACCATTGCTATATATAAAATCTTTCATCACTATCATGTTTATCCAATGTTGCTCGTGTTTAGGTAATGGTTTACCCTTATCTTTTAAGTTTTCGGCCCATAAAAGTTTTGAGTAATATTTACCATTTTCTTTATAACAATTAATACGGACTTCCTTTTTTTCGTCTGTCCATTCGCCCAATATTGCATCGGCAGTGCATACTTGCGCAAGGCTAATTTTTGAAGTAACTAAAAATAAAAAAAGTAGTAAACGGAGAAGCATATTTTTATACAAATTTATCTATTTCCAAATAAGTATAATCATTCCTACTAAAATAAATCCTGCTCCAATTAAAAGTTTTGGACTTAGGGGTTCTTTTAGTAACCAAAAAGATAGTAAAATTGTTAAAACAATGCTTCCTTTATCAATAGCAGCAACGTAAGATACCGAGCCTATTTTTATAGCACGGTAGTAAAAAATCCAACTTAGGGCTGTGGTAATGCCTGATATTATTAAGAAAATAATTGTTTTAGTAGTTAAGGAAGATAAATCTCTACTGGCTTTCCAAGCGAATGCATTTAAGGTAACTAATAAAAAAACAACGGCTGTACGAATAGCTAAACCCAAATCGGAATTAATATTTTTAATACCAAACTTTGCTAATACAGAGGTTAAGCCTGCAAAAAATGTTGCTAAAAGTGCATATACTAACCATTGTGGCAAATTAATTTGTTTTAATAAACGTTTTGTTTATTACTCCATAATCGGTAATAATTTTAAAAATATAGTAACCGTTGTTAAGTAAATGTATATCAATTTTTTCATCCGTAATTTCGGCAGTAATTTTTTGACCTAAATAATTAATTATTTCTACCGCTTTAATTGGTTGGGTTGACGTTATATTTACAAAACTATTAGCTGGGTTAGGGTATAAAATAACGGTGTAATTGTTATCTGATTTTTCTTTTATATTAGTTGCTACTGTTCCGCCTTGCGCTAACCATACCATAGTATTAATTAATAGTTTTTGATGATTACCTGCAGCATCAGTAAAATAGCCATTATACAGGGCATCTCCTGGGTCGCCAGTTGCATCATCAAATGGCGAACTGTCTCCAATAGCGGCAACTTTACCACTAAAAAAACGAGCGTGTGCAACTAATACATCTGTATTTCCACTGCCAGGGCTGTATCTAAATACATCGCCAGCAACAGAAGCATTTTGTGCTGGATTTAAGGTCATACGTGTGCCACTGCTCCATTTTACTTGTGTTACAGTTCCTCCAGGGCCATGCGTAAGGCTATCTAATGTATTTGTAGAAACAAAACTAAATGTACCCGAAAAATTACCTGTAGCAGCTGTTGAATCAAATTTAATACCAAATGGATTGTTTTGTACTGAATTATTTTCCATTAAATCTGTCCATATTTTGGGCGAATCCCACCCATCATTATTTCTGTCTGAAACACTATGGTCAGATACCATAAATAAGCTACCGCCATTTTTTACAAAATTTATAATGGCTGTTTTTTCTGATGCTGTAAAAACAATATTAGGTTCGCACACTACATATATTTTGTAATTTGATAAATCTTGTACATTGCCGGTATTACCAAAGGTAATAGCTACGTTGTAGGGTAAAGATTCAACACTATATCCTTTTTTTGCCATATCAACGGCGAGGGCAGAAATTGCGCCATCCCAATAGGTTTCGGGGCTTGATGCTGTAATACCTGATTGTGCAGGGGTAGGAAAACGTTGCGCATTTGATTGTGTACCCGTTGTTGTTATATTACCCGAAGTATTAAAATATAAATTACGTACATCTGCATCTATTACCCAATCTGCATTACCAGCCGACTCCGCTTTTTTATTATCAAATAAAATTTTTACTTGAGCAATATTATTTAAATAAAACAACGAAGTAATAAGTATAAAAAAATGTTTCATTTTATAAAAATAGGGTTTGATTCTAAAGCAAATCTGTTTTAAATAAGTTTTACTAATATAGTTATTTTTTTTGCAAATATTTTTTAATTAAAAAAAATTAGTAATTAAACTTTAACTAAATTTTATAGTCTAAATTCAAAATAATCTTAAAACAAATAATAATTATGAAAACACAATTAACAGTAGCGGCTGCTATAGCAGTGGCATTAACATTTACAGCATGTAAAAAAACACCAGGTCCAGAAGGTCCACAAGGAGCAGCAGGAGCAAGCGGCCCAGTACTAACAGGTAATTTAAAAGGTTACATTAGCCATTATGATTTAAGTGGCGTTAAAATTCAATCGGGTTTAAGTGGCGATACTGTAAAAATAGATGGTACAAGTAATATTGCCATTACTGATGCAAATGGTTTATATACATTTACAGGCTTAACAACGGGTAATTATAATTTATCTATTAACAAACCACTTTTTGGTAGCACAAAAATACAAAGTATTGCATTTTCGGGTGGTAGCGATTTGTATAGGAATGCAAATATTTGTAAAATACCCACTACAACTGTAACGGCGTTTGCAGCCACAGCAACTTTAGTTTCGGGTATTAATAATATTAATTTTAGTGGTGTTGTAACAGCTGCACCTTATGCGCAAGCGGTGGTTGTGTTTGTTGGCAACCAAGGCTCAACAAATGTAAGTGCTACATCGGGTAGTAATATAACATACTACACTATTAATGTGGCTGCTAATGCTACAAGTTTTAGTAAAAATATACCAACTTACGAATTTTACGATGTAAATTATGCATCGGGTAATGTTGCTTATTTTGCGGCTTATATGATTGGAGCTAATTTTAATGCTTCGTCGTATAATGATTTAGCCAATAACAGAACGGTATTTACAGCTATTAGTTCGGCGCCAATAACTACAAACGTTACAATTCAATAATTTTTTTAAATAAATTATTAATAAAAAAGCAATTACAGTTTTGTAATTGCTTTTTTGTTTTTAAAAGAGTGTAGTTTTTTTATTTAGAATTAGTCGTTATCTTCCATATATAAGGTTTGCTTTGTTGTTTGCGTTTGAGTAGAGGTAACACCCTCGGAATTTGTAACGGTAGTAGTGGTTTGTATAGAATTAGAGAAAATTAAATCTTCTTCATCTAATTTTAAAATTAATAAATTGTAATCTTTATTTGGGCGATGTAAAATAAGTTCGTTTGAGCTATTGTTTGTATCCCAAGTGCCCGATTCGGTTATTTGTTTGTTAGTTGTTAAATCTTTATAACTCAATATATATGTTTTGTTTTTATCAAAACTTAACAAGGGTTTACCAATATTTATAAACAAATCGCTTTGTTGTGTTTGTTTTTGTTGGGTAACATCATCGTCATTAATAATCCAAGTGCTAAATAAAACGCCAGAGTCGATGGCCTGTTTTATATTAATACCATTGGGGTTTAGCGTACTTTTTTTACAACTAAATGTAAATAATACAATGGTAATAAGGCCGAAAATAGCCGTTGTTTTCATAATACTAATTTTTTTGGTTATATTAAAGGTATAAAACAAAATAATACCTTTTGTTATTATTTTAGCCAAATAAATTTAAATTTAAAAAAATTAACAGTTAAAAGCGTTACAACTGTTTTTGCTTTATGAAAATAAAAACCTCGGCCTGCCCTGAACTTGCCGAAGGGAGTTGTAAAAGCAAAGCAAAAAACTCCGTGTAACCCGCTGACGCAACTGCCCCGTGTTATCATTAGTTTTTATTGATAAAAGTCAACCCACACTAGATTGGTCTTAGTCTTGTCAATTGAGATGCCTTCAAGTTCTATTGTCACAGTGTTTTCAAACTCAAAGGTTGTCCGAGGAAGTTGATATATGTTTTTATATTTATTATTTCTTACAGGAAAAAAAGTTTGTTTGGTTGCAAATTTATTAATAATGTCAACCAAACTATTAAATTTCTTTAAAGCTTTCTTGTCACTGACAAAATAATAAGCAATTGAAGGTCTGTAGTCGGAATAAGAATAAAATTTGCTTCTAAACATTACAACAACCGAATCTGCTTTGTCGACTGAATTTGTCGTCCGAAAGCAGAAAAAATCCATAATGAACTTGTTATTAATAAATTTTTGGACATGACTATAAATAAAATTTGTGTCTGCCCTAAATTTTTCAAGATCGGTAGTGTCAAGTTTTTCTGTTTTCAGAGCATTTACCAAAAGTTCATTAGTTATGTCGCTTTGTCCAGAGGAATTTATGGCGAATAGACCAAGTGTTATTATTAATATGAGTTTTGTTGTCGTCAATACCCCTAACCTCTATATTGCCGCCATTAGTAAGCTAATATCTTTAAAGGGTAAGTTAAAGGCTTCGCCTAAAAACTGATTGGTTAAAATACCGTTATAAATATACACGCCATTGCGTAGGCCAGCATCTCTTCTTACAATACTATCAAAGCCACCTTCATCGCCCATTGTTAATACTATTTGCGAAAATATATTACTTAATGCATACGAAGCCGTGCGGGCTACTCGGCTATTAATATTTGGTACACAATAATGTATTACACCGTGTTTTTTAAATACGGGTTTTGTATGGTTGGTAACATCAGATGTTTCAAACACACCGCCTTGGTCAATACTTACATCAATAATTACACTGCCTGTTTTCATTTCGGCAACCATATTTTCGGTTACAATACAGGGTGTACGGCCTTTTGTAGCTCGCAAAGCACCAATGGCTACATCGGCAGTTTTTAAATGTTTTTCTAATACTTTAGGTACAATTACCGATGTAAAAATACGTGCCCCAAGTTGGTTTTGTAAGCGGCGTAAACGAGAGGTTGAATTATCAAACACTTTTACCGTGGCTCCTAAACCAATAGCTGCTCGTGCAGCAAATTCGCCTACGGTACCTGCGCCAATAATTACAACTTCGGTAGGCGAAATACCACTTATACCACCCAAAATTGAGCCTACACCATTGTTTACATTGCTTAATAATTCGGCCGCTATTAATATACTTGCTCCACCAGCAATTTCGCCCATGGCGCGTATTACAGGGTAAATGCCTGCTTCATCAATAATTAAATCAAACGCTACACAATTTAATTTTTTTGATATTAACTTTTTTAAAAAATCTTGTGGTTGTACTGTAAGTTGTAAAGCACTAAACAAGGTTTGTTTGGGTTGCATTAATTCAATTTCTTCAATAGTTGGGGGTGCAATTTTAAAAATAACATCGGCTTTATAAACATCTACCGGCGAAAGTACAATTTCGGCACCTGCCTCACTATAATCTGCATCATCAAAATTGGCAGATTTACCAGCTCCGGTTTCAATACAAACTCTGTGTCCGTTATTTATAAGTAAGGCTACAGCATCTGGTACTAAAGCTACACGTGTTTCTTGAAAAGCAATTTCTTTAGGAATACCAATAAATAATTTCCCTTTTTTTCGTGCTACTTCTAACATTTCTTCTTGGGGTGCAAAAGCACCTTTTGTTAAAGAAAATAATACATCTTTTGTCATTACCATTGTAAATAAAATTAAAAATTAGTGATTATAAATTAAATATATTATTTTTTTATGCAAAGATTAATAACCTGGGCCATTATATCGTGGGGAGTTACAATCGTCGATATTTCGGTGGCGAGGGCGATAAATTAAGCCCACTCTAAATTCATACGTTCGGTTACGGATATATACATTATCCGTATGTTGGCGAAGTATATCTGGATTCCAATGATATTCAACAAACATATTTATTTTTTTTAATAATGGAAATTCGTAACCTAAACCTAAATTACCACTAAACCAAAATGTTTGAAAATTGCTACTGTATGGGTTAAAAACGGCTGTGCTTTTTTGAAATAAATACTCTAATCGAATGCCTGGCATTAAATAATACCTGCTAGATAAGCCAAAGGGAGCAAAGTATTTTAAATAATTATTCCATTGTATGTATGTGTATTTATTTACACCATAAGAACCTGCTCGTGTTCCAAATAATAAATCTATAATTTCTTTTTCTTGTGCGCCCTTGTGCGTGTATTCAAATTCGGTTTGCCATCTAAAATTATCGTGGCTTCCAAATTCGGCAAATAATCCTGCCCCCCAACTAAAATATTCGTGCGAATAATGTGAACTTGGGTAGTATGCTTTTGGGTTTAGGTTGGTATAATTATCAACATTAGGGTCTTTTAAACCCTCGTCTTTATTTTGGTATCGATGAGCCGAGTGAGTAAAGGCGCCAAAAATGCCAATGCCTCTAAAAAATTGCGCGTTAGTATTAAGCGAAATAAGTACCGTTAATATTAAAATAATTTTCTTCATTTATAATTTAGTATTTATAATTTAATGTTGTTAAGCGCTAACTGCTTCGCTACTTGCATTTATTTTTTTAACTAAGCCTTGTAATACTTTACCAGGCCCCACTTCAATAAAATGTGTAGCACCATCGCTTACCATTTGTTGAATGCTTTGTGTCCATTTTACGGGGGCTGTTAGTTGTGCTATTAAATTTTGTTTTATTTCGGTAGGGTTAATAACAGCAGTAGTTGTTACGTTTTGATACACTGGGCATATTGGGTTACTAAAGGTAGTAGCGTTTATGGCTGCCTCTAATTCAATTTTTGCAGGTTGCATTAACGGCGAATGAAAAG
>JAYTRS010000516.1:0-8800 GCA_043746065.1 Bacteroidota bacterium
GGCCGCCGCTGGAAAATGACAGATAAAGGCTTAGCCTGTATTGATTGTAATGGTTTAGATAGCGATTCGGAGGATGACGAGAATGCTAACAAAAAACAAAAACACATTATTATAAATGGAACAGAAATTAATGTAGATGAAAATGGTTCTAATATCAAAATTGATGAAAACGGTTTAAAAATAAATGATAAAGACGCCAAAATAAAAATTGACGAAAACGGAAATATTAAAATTAAAACCATTAAAAAAGAAAAAGTTGTAGAGGATAAATAAAACACTTCAGTAGGCTCAATCATATCAATTTGGTTGATTGAGCTTACTAAAACCAAAAAAATTAACTTTTCATATGTCTAAATTATTTTTTTTATGCCATATGGTTTAGTTATTTACATTTGTGCTTGAGGCAAACATGGGTATTTCATGTGTACCCAAACCGCAACACCTGCTGCAATAGGGTTGCGGTTTTTTTAGTTTTAAAAACTAAATACTACAAATAATAGCAATCAATTACCACAAAATATAGTTACCTTTAGTTTGTAATGGTAACAACTGCAAAATTAACACCTAATAAAGAAGCCCGCATATTATTTGTAGACATGAATAGTTTTTTTGCAAGTTGCGAACAGCAGGTAAATTATTTTTTAAGAGGTCGGCCTGTAGGCGTTTGCGTGTACCCCGGTAAATTTGGTTGCGTAATTGCCCCAAGCATCGAAGCCAAAAAATTTGGTGTAAAAACAGGTATGCGCTTAAACGAAGCCATGTTACTTTGCCCACAGTTAGTGCCTTTAGAAACAAATCCTGAACGCTATCGCCAATTTCATATAAAAATAATAGCGGTTTTAAAAAAGTATAGCGATGATGTTTTTCCGAAAAGTATTGATGAAGCCGTAGTGGATTTAACCCATTACGAATTAATCCATAAAGATGTGCTACACGTTGCCAAAGCTATTAAATATGATATTGCTAACGAAGTAGGCGATTGGCTAAAATGCTCCATTGGCGTAGCGCCTAACTCTTTTTTGGCAAAATTAGCCTCTGATATACAAAAACCCGATGGTTTAACCATTATAAATCATGCTAATATTGATACTGTATTGTCTACCCTAAAATTAACCGATTTACCAGGCATTGGCGAGGGAATGAAAATTCGTTTAAACAAAGGTGGCATTACCACTCCCTTACAAATGCGCCACGCCGCTCCCGAAAACTTAAAGGCCATTTTACGCAGTATAGTAGGCTATTATTGGCATTACCGCTTAAATTTTATTGAAATAGATTTAGATAACGAACACGATTATAAAAGCATGCAGGCCATGCGCCACCTCTCAAAAGAGCAACGCCAAAGTGCCGATAGCATAAATACTATTTTTTTAACGCTGTGTTTAACCTTAGAAAAACGAATGATGCAACGCCAATTTTTTTGCCACCAAATTGGCTTTAATATTAAATATGCTAACGGCGAGCGTTGGGATGATTTTATAAAAACCTTAACCCCTATGCAGGATGGTGCAGAAATATTTACCGCACTTACTAATCGCATGAATGAGTTTATAACAAAAACAAAAAGTAGCCCCCTAATTAATTCAGGCATAATTAGTATTTCGGTGTATGTTTCTCATTTTATAAAAAGTAATTTAGTAGCTTATAATTTGTTTGAAGACAATAGTAAAAAAGATAAACTACGCCAAACCGTTTACGATTTAAAAGAACGTTTTGGCAAATATAAAATACAACGCGCCGTAGAACTGAAAGAAAGTAGCACTTATAAAGATGTAATTGGATTTGGATCGGTAAAGGATTTAAACGACGATGCAATAATAGAAACAGAGACAAACAACTTTAATTATTTTGAATGATTATAGCTATAAAAAGCCGCTGATTTCGTAAATTTCGCTAAAAATAAATCAGCGTAATCTGTGGCAATTAATTTACAAATAAAATGGATTTTGGCAGAACAGATAATTTAGAAACAATTGATTTTACATTAGCCCCCAACCATAAAAGTGTTGAAAAAATATTAGGTGGCGTTAAATGCACAAAACCACAAGTATATGTGGGGGGGGTGTTATGGAGCGATGAGAGTTTTTTAGATACTATCTATCCACCAAAAATAAAATCAAAAGATTATGCAAAATACTATTGTAAACAATTTAATACTATTGAGTTAAATTTAACCCATTACCGTTTACCCGAAAAAGAAAAAATACAAAAATGGTATGAAGAATCGCCTACCGATTTTAAATTTTGTCCAAAAGTACATAAAGATATTAGCCACTCCAGCAATCTTTTATCGGTTTGCGATTTTTTTGAAGAATACCATCAACTCATTAAACATTTTAAATACAAATTAGGTCCATGTTTTTTACAATTACCGCCTCACTTTGCCCCCAATCGCTTAAACGAATTATTAGATTTTTTAGATAAAAGTAATCTCCGTCATTTAGCTATAGAATTACGTCATCACGATTGGTTTAAACAACCTGCAGAATTAAATACCTTAAGCAATTATCTTTATAAAAATAATATGACGTTAGTACTAACAGATACTCCTACTCGACGGGATGTATTGCACATGCGTTTAACAAATAAAACTGTTTTTATTCGTTTTAATGCCAACAATAAGCACCCCAGCGATTATATTCGCATTAACGAGTGGGTACAACGCATACAACAATGGTTACAATTAGGTTTAGAAAATATTTACTTTTTTATACATACCCCAACACAACTAAACATGCCACATTTAGTAACCTATTTAATACAACAATTAAAAAAAGAATGTGGTATACTGCTAAGTCCACCAAAACTAAAAAGTAGTAATGGCGAAGTAAATAAACTATTTTAAAATTAGTTTTTAATAATTTCCTTAATATCCGAAATTATTTTTTTAGCCAAACTATCAGCCGTAGAAGCTGTTTGACTTTCGCTGTAAATTCTAATAATTGGCTCAGTATTGCTTTTACGTAAGTGAACCCACTCCATATCAAACTCAATCTTAACGCCATCAATAGTATTAATAGGCTGTTTTTTGTATTTGGTTTTTATATCAGCCAACACACTATCTACATTAATTTGCGGTGTTAATTCAATTTTATTTTTACTAATAAAATAATTTGGGTAAGATTTACGTAACATGCTTACCGATTTTCCATATTTTGCTAAGTGCGTTAAAAATATAGCAATACCAACTAAAGCATCTCTGCCATAATGTAATTCGGGTAAAATAATACCACCATTTCCTTCGCCGCCAATTACCGCTTTTGTTTCTTTCATTAAAGTTACCACATTTACTTCGCCTACTGCTGAAGCAGAATATACACCTCCTTGTTTTTCGGTAATATCTCTTAAAGCACGTGTGCTACTTAAATTACTAACGGTATTTCCTTTTTTATTGTGTTTTAAAACATAATCCGCAACGGCAACTAATGTATATTCTTCGCCAAACATTTCGCCATCTTCGCATACAAATGCTAAGCGGTCCACATCTGGGTCAACACTAATACCTAAGTGTGCTTTTTGTTTTAAAACTGTTTTACTTAAATCTGTTAAATGTTCGGGCAATGGCTCAGGGTTATGCGCAAAGTTTCCGGTAACATCGTTATGAATTATGGTTACTGTTTTTACACCCAATTTTTCTAACAATGCAGGCACTGCAATACTTCCGCTGCTATTAATAGCATCTACAACAATAGTAAAATTTGCTTTTTGAATGGCTTTAACATCTACATAAGGCAAATCAATAATTTTTTTAATATGTGTGTTTAAAAAATCAGTATTAACACTATAAGAACCTAAATCGTTTACTTCGGCATAATTAAAATTATTATCAGCAGCTATTTTTAAAATATCTTGGCCATTTTTTTCGCTAATAAATTCTCCTTTTTCATTTAATAGTTTTAAGGCATTCCATTGCTTTGGGTTATGGCTAGCCGTTAAAATAATTCCGCCTTGCGCTTTTAGCTCAGTAACCGCCATTTCTACAGTAGGGGTTGTACTTAACTCTAAATCAATAACGTTAATACCTAAACCAATTAATGTGCCACTCACAATATTATTTACCATGGCACCACTCATGCGCGCATCTCTACCAATAACAATAGTTGTTTTTTGTTTTGTTTTGTTATTACTTAAAATCCATGTGCCGTAAGCCGATGCAAATTTTACAATATCTAAGGGGGTTAATCCATCGTTGGGCTTACCACCAATGGTACCCCTAATTCCTGAAATGCTTTTTATAAGTGTCACTATATTTTTATTTTTTGCAAATATACTCAAAGCCAGTAAAGTAATTACAGTTTAATTGTTCATTTTTTATTAATTTATAATTAAAATACTTGCTTTTTATTAGCATTTTTGTTATATTAATAAAATGGGGTTTAAACTAAAATTAATAGTACTGTGCTTATTTTTTTTCGGGAATTTTTTTTCGAAAACAAATGAACTAAAAGAGTTTGCTATTATTTTAAAAATAACTAAAACAGATACTGTTTTAATATACCAAAACGCACTTGAAAATATAGATGTTCATCGCCCCAACCCTATTTTACAATTATTTAAAAGCAAACAAAAAAAAAATAAAAAATTAATTGCAGCGGCATTAGCATTTCCTTTTCCGTTTGGTATGGTGGGCTTACATCGAATTTATTTAGGTACAGCGCCTTATGTACCCGTAGTGTATATTGGTACAATTGGCGGGGGGTTTGGTATTTTACCATTTATAGATTTTTGTATATTGCTGTTAGATAAAGATATTGATAGATTTATAAATAACACAAACGTATTTATGTGGGCAAATAATAACGAACATAAAAAAACTACTAAATAAAAATGTGCGGCATAGCTGGTATAATTTTAAAACACCCTGCTAATTTTAATTTAACTCAAAAAATTAAAAATATGGCTCAAACCATTTCCCACCGTGGGCCAGATGGCGAAGGCTTTTTAATAGCAGATGAAAATACTACTACTCCTTTTTTTGATGCTTTAAGTAACAATTATTCTCGTAACGATTTAAAATTTATACCTCAACAACATATTTCAAATGCAAATACAAACTCTTTTTTAGCGTTTGCCCATAGGCGCTTGGCTATTATTGATTTAAGCGAAACTGGGCATCAACCCATGTGTACACTTGATGCAGAATTATGGATAACCTTTAATGGCGAAATTTATAATTACCTTGAATTAAAAGCCGAATTAAAAAATGCTGGCTACCTATTTTATACCCAAAGCGATACTGAAGTGATACTAAACGCTTATAAACATTGGGGGCAAAATTGTGTTACTAAATTTAACGGCATGTGGGCGTTTTGTATTTATGATACCAAGCAACAACTTTGTTTTGCAAGCCGCGATAGATTTGGCGTAAAACCTTTTTATTACCTTAACAATACGGCTGTTTTTGCTTTTGCCAGCGAACAAAAAGCCTTTGTAAAAAGTGGCTTAATAACCGCTATAATTAATAAAAAAGCTTTACACAGTTATTTAGTAAATGGTTTAATTGAAAACGAACCTGCAAATTTTTTTGAAGAAGTCACTGAATTATTTCCAGGAAATAATTTGGTTTACGATTTAAATACCAAACAAATTAACATTAAAAATTACTATAATTTACACACTACTGCAAATTTAAGTAACGATGCATTAAGTGAAAACGAATTAATAGAAAAAATAAATTATACTTTTGAAAATGCTGTAAAATTACGTTTACGTAGCGATGTAGAAGTTGGCACTTGCCTAAGTGGAGGCATAGATAGTAGTGCCTTGGCTGTTACAATGGCACAATATACCAACAAGCCTGTAAATTGTTTTACTGCTATTTTTAAAAACCAAACCATTAACGAAGAGCCCTTTGCCAATTTAGTTGCCACACATATAAATGCTAAACATTTTAAAGTTGAACCAACGTATGATGGTTTTTTAACGGATATAAATAATTTAATTTATTCGCAAGATGTACCCATTTGGAGTACCAGTACGTATGCACAGCATAAGGTAATGCAACTAGCCCAACAACATCATATAAAAGTAGTGTTAGATGGGCAAGGAGCCGATGAATTATTTGCAGGCTACCACCACCATTTTTTAGCCCAATGGAATAATTTAATAACCACTACTAATTACAGTACTGCATTTACTCAAATTAATGCGGCCAAAAAAACAATTAAACACCCGTTTTTGTTTTTTGCAAAAGAGCGTATTAAACAAAAGCACAACTTTAATTTAAAACACGTACATCAACTATTTAATACCGATTTTTTAACTAGTAATACCATTACTAATCCATCTATTTATTTTAATACCGTAAATACACAATTACTAAGCGATATTTACGATACCCGTTTAAAATCGTTTTTAAAATGTGAAGACCGCTGTGGCATGTGGCACAGTGTTGAGAGCCGCACCCCCTTTGCTGATGACGTTGAATTAATAAATTTATTATTTTCGTTTAATGGAAATAAAAAAATAAAAAATGGTGTATCAAAATATTTATTACGCCAAGCTTTAAAGCCCAAATTACCCGCACAAATTTATAACCGCCACGATAAAAAAGGCTTTGAAACGCCTATGAATAAATGGATGCTACAGCTGATGCCACAATTATTATCAGAAGTACAACAACAACAATTTGATTTTATAAATTATAAAACTTTTAATAATATAAGTAAACCTAATACTGCACAAAGCAACTTGCTATTTAAGTTATTTGTATTAGGTAGATGGAAAACTGTTTTTGAATAAAGTGAAATTAATTCTAAAAAATATTGCAATTAAATAAAACAAAAAAGCGTTTCAAAACAAATTTGAAACGCTTTTTAATTTAGAAGAATAATTAGGTCACTTCGAGCGAAGTCGAGGAGACATTACTTACAGCACCGCACAACATACGGGGGCGCTAAATGGGTGCTCGCCATCTACATCAATTAAAACTACCCTAAACCAGTATTTAGTACCCGATAGTAAACCACTAATTATTACTTTACTGGTAGATGTGGTTTTATAATCAACCCAAGTACCCATTGGGTTAGGGCAATACTGCCATTTGTAAAAACTGTTTTTTACATATTTTGTATGCACTTTAGCTTCGCCAATGTTAGCGGTAATATTGGTGATGGAACAATTTTAGGAAATAGAAAGTTAACCATAACTGCAAATGGTAAAGTTATTATTGGAACAAAAACATCGGTAATGCACCCAAATGCAGAGTTAATGGTAAACGGCACTATTGTTAGTAAAGAAATTTATGTAACCAAGCCAAGCGATTGGCCCGATTATGTGTTTGAACCTAATTATAAATTATTACCTTTAACAGAGGTTGAGGCCTATTATAAAATACAAAAACACTTACCAAATGTACCAAGCGAAAAAGAATTAGAAAAAACAGATATTAGCTTAGCCCAAATGAATGCTGTTTTATTAAAAAAAATAGAAGAACTTACCCTATATGCTGTTGAGCAAAACAAACAGCTAAACGAACTAAAAAACGAAGTAATAATTTTAAAAAATAAATAAATTATGAAGCGCTTATTATTTAGTATATTTTGGTTACTAATAGCAACAGCTAAGGCACAACCACCCGATGGCGACCCTAATTGGCAATTGGTATATAGCGATGATTTTAATAACCTAAGTAATTGGCGTGTATCAGAATATAGTGATGGGGGCAATGGTACATCTATTTCTTTATTAAAAAATGTAAATATTGTTAGTTGCTAGCACTTATGTTGGTATGCAAAATGCACAAATAGATATATACATTAAAAATTACTCTAATATGATTGTAAATAACAAAACTTATGTTTTTATAATGTCTTATTTAGCTTCTGGGTCAGCCGATATTAATCCGTAAAGTAGTTTTAAAATAACGCATTCTAATTTTTTAAATGGCGTATATAATTTTGTCCAACTGTAAAAAAAAAATACTATAAAAGGTTTTTAGTAAATAGTACACCTACTTCATTCTAATAGTTTGGCTTCTATCGGGCCCTACCGAAACAATTGAAATGGGGGTATTTACAGCTTTTTCAATATAATTAACATATTATAATAACTCAATTGGTAATTTGGTTTTACTATCCATTTGTGTTAAATCTACATGCCAACCTTTTAAGGGTGTAGTAATGGGCGTTAAATATTTAGCATCAATATTATAAGGCAAATAATCTATAACTTTTCCATTATGGTTGTAATGCGTACACACTTCAATGGTATCAAAATCGCTTAAAATATCGGCTTTCATCATCATTAATTCGGTAACGCCATTTACCATAATGGCATATTTTAAAGCAGGTAAATCTAACCAACCCGTGCGGCGAGGCCTACCAGTAGTGCTACCAAACTCGCGCCCAATTTGTCTAATTTTTTCGCCCGTTTCGTTTTCTAATTCGGTAGGAAAAGGACCACTGCCCACACGCGTGCAATACGCCTTAAAAATACCTATTACATTGCCAATTTTATTTGGGGCAATGCCTAAGCCATTACAAGCCCCTGCGCAAATAGTATTGCTACTGGTAACAAAAGGGTAAGAGCCAAAATCAACATCTAACAAACTACCTTGTGCGCCTTCGGCTAATACTTTTTTGCCATTTTGCATGGCAGTATTTAAATAATGTTCGGTATCTACAAATTGTAATTTTTTAAGGCTTTCAATGGCTTCAAACCAAGTAGGCTCCAATTCTGCTAAATTATAATCGAAATTATAAAACGATAAAAGTTGTTTGTGTTTTTCAACTAAGGTATTATATTTCTCTTTAAACTCGTTAGTTTCTATATCGCCAATACGTAGGCCATTACGTCCCGT
>JAYTRS010000517.1:0-2813 GCA_043746065.1 Bacteroidota bacterium
GCCTGTCATAGTTATCTTCTAAATTAAAAAGCGTTTCAATTTAAATTGAAACGCTTTTTTTATGCGTTTATGTGTTGTGGTAAAAGGGTTATAAAAGCCCTTTTAACATCCTCGAAAATTGTTTGCTAAACATTTTTTTAACGCTTAGTCGTGTTAAACAAGAACGAACTGGGGTGCTTTTGCCAATAGGGCTCTTAAAGAATTAACAGCATTATACTGCGACCTGATAAAAATTGAAGCGAAGCAAAAAATTATTTTATAAATTTGTATCAATGAATTAAAATTTTAATTCGTTAAGTAGGGTAATTTAAAAAATAAATGATTGATCAAAAAAACATAGAACTTCTTCAATTTGATAAAATAAAACAACTTGTAAAGCAAAACTGCTGCGGCAAACAAGCAAAACTACTGTGCGACGAGATTTTTCCAAAACAATATTCAAAAGAGCTAATTACTAATTTGGAGCAAACCAACGAAATTAAAGCAGTGTTAGCGGCCAATGGATTTTTTCCGGATGTTGAACACGAAGATATTATTGAACAATTAACGGTTTTAAATATTGAAGGCGCATTAGTGCACGAATTACAACTGCTAAAAGTTTTAAAAACTACCAGCGTAATTAATACCTTATTACGATTTTTAAAAGGTAAAAAAGCGGTAATGCCACATTTATATAAGCTGGTAGAAAATGTGGAAGCCTGTGGCATAGTGGTAGATGAAATAGATCGCATTATTGATCATGAAGCGCTAGTAAAAAGCAACGCTTCAACAGAGTTAAGCAGAATTCGAAAACAAATCATACAAAAAAGAAAAGAAAGTGATAAGCGTTTCTACAATCATGTAAACGATTTGCGCCGGCTTGGTTATTTAAGAGAGAATGAAGAAGGTTTTTTTAACGGACGTCGTACCCTAGCAGTTTTGGTGGATTATAAAGCTGAAATTTCGGGATTTGTGCATAGCAAAAGCGAAAGTGGCAAAACAATTTTTATAGAGCCGGGCGTTACCATTGCTATTAATAATGAAGTTGCCGAACTGGAGATAGATGAACAAAGAGAAATAAACAAAATACTACGAGAGTTGTGCGCATTAATAAAACCCTATATACCCGAACTTAAAAAAGGTTTTAATGTTTTAAGCACCATTGATTTTTTTAAAGCAAAAGCACTTTTTGCGGTAGATCTTAATGCTCATTTGCCCGAAATAAAAGAGGGCTTTGATCTGAATATTATTTCTGCTTACCATCCTTTACTATTTTTACAAAACAAAAAAAATGGCAGAAAAACGATTCCGTTAACCGTTAAATTAAATTCTGAGAATAGGGTATTGGTAATTAGCGGTCCAAATGCCGGGGGCAAAACCATTGCTTTAAAAACCATTGGCATTTTACAAATGATGCTGCAAAGCGGTTTACTTATACCCGTAAAAGAAAATAGCAGCTATTGTTTTTTTGAAAAAATATTAATTGATATTGGCGATACACAAAGTATAGAGAACGAATTAAGTACCTACAGCGCAAAGTTAAAATCGATGACCTATATATTAAACGAGATGAACGAAAGCACGCTTGTTTTAATGGATGAGTTTGGCAGTGGCACAGATCCTGAATTAGGCAGCGCTATTGCAGAAGCTGTATTAGAAAGTATTGAAAACTCAAAAACCAAAGGCATTATTACATCGCACTTTAGTAATGTAAAATTATTAGCCGAAAAATTACACGGTACATTTAATGGTTGTATGTTGTTTGATATTGAACATTTAGAACCAAAATATATTTTAAGTATTGGTGAGCCCGGAAGCAGTTATACGTTTGAAGTGGCAGAACGTGTTGGTTTTCCAAAATATATTATTGAGCACGCTAAACAAAAAGTAGATAAGGATAATTTAAAATTTAACCGTTTGTTGGCAGAGGTTCAAACTCAAAAAACAAAATTAGATGAACAACTGGAAAAAGTAGAGCATGAAGAATTTCTAAAAAAAATAGCAAAAGAAAAATACCATACCTTATTTGATACCTGGCAGGATAAGATAGTGCGCGAGCGCGATCGGAAAATAGAATTGGTACGACTTGCAGATTATGGACAAAAATATTTGCGTTTAATGGACGACTGGATTAAAAAAGGCGACAGGAAACAAGTGATTAAGCGTTTTATTGATGGCATTACCGCTGAGACCAAAAAACAGGACGAATTAAAAAAACAAAAAAAACTGGATAATTATTCTGAAAAGAAAATTGCAAGCATTAAGCCTAAATTAAAGGTAGGCAGCAAAGTAAAAGTATTAAGCGGCACCGAAATTGGAGTTATTGAAGAAATAAAAAATGAAAAAGTATTTATTAAATTCGGTTTAATGAAAATGACGGTGGGTATGGAGAATTTAGTTTTGGCTGAGAGTTAAATTTGTTTGTTGTTGAACTTGTCGAAACATCAGCGTTCCCCCAATTTACTAACCCTTCGACTCCGCTCAGTGTGACAGCTTGGTGTGTCATGATTTCCTTTTAAATTAAAAAGCGTTTCCATTAAATGGAAACGCTTTTTAATTTATTATTTTACAACTAAGTATTACTATTTATAAATATTTTTTAGGGCTTGTACTTCTTAAATCTTCGCTAGCCTTTTCTACATTTTGTTTTAATTCGTTTTTAAAAGCAATTATTTTTTCAAGAATGGTTTTATCGCTACTTCCTAATATTTGAGCCGCTAAAATACCTGCGTTTTGCGAAGCATTAACAGCCACTGTGGCTACTGGTACACCATTTGGCATTTGTACAATGCTTAATAAACTATCCCAACCATCAATGCTATTGCTACTTTTAA
>JAYTRS010000518.1:0-2808 GCA_043746065.1 Bacteroidota bacterium
GACCAAAAAACACGTGCGCAAACCGCTATGACACAAGGCACATTTAGAAGCTTGTTAGGTACGCATGGTTTATGTAGTAACACCGCTACCACAGCGCCAGGCCCTGCAGTTGCTAGTTTTAGTTTGCCAGTAAAGCCCTGTGTTGGCCAAGCTTTTTACCCTGCTAATACTTCTTCAGGTACTACACCAACTTATTCTTGGTCATCATCTCCTGCAACAGCCTCTATTGTTAGTAGTAATATAGCCTCACCAGCTATTACTTTTACAGCGGCTGGTAATTATACATTAACTTTAGTAGCAACAAATACAACAAATACATCTAGCTATTCACTAGTAATTAATAACGTGGGTAAATGTTCGGTATGTTTAGATACTATTAGAATGATTAAAAAAATAGACACGCTTATAACCTATAAAGCACCTACAAATGCATTAATATTAGCTTGCCAGGGTACAAACACTGGTTTTTTAACAGGTACAAATTGTTATAATGATAAAGAATTTGCACAATTTTATCCAGCAGGAAGCTATAGCGATACACCAAACCCACAAATAAGCGATGTAATTGTTTTATTTGATAGTTTAGGTACAAACAATACAGCAACAACCGTTGCCACCCAAATTTATTGTAAATTATACGGTGGTACTGCACCTACAGGACCTAACTCATTTATTGCACAACGCGGTGATAGTATAGGTAAAATAACAGCCACATTGCCAAAACCTAAATCAGTTACATATTGTGGTACACCAACTTATACTTTTACAACTACAAAAATTATTCCGTTTAAGTTCACATTTACTTCGCCAGCAGCTATACCTAGTAGTGGTTTCTTTGCTTCAGTGCAAACACCATACGCATCTATTAATGACTCTATACGAATATTTAGCGATACAAAAACTAATTTGGTTAACGATTCAAGTAGTTGGGTATTAACATCTGGAAATAACTGGAAAACAATGCGTTCTAATCGTGGCGCAAAGGTACAATTAGCTATTATGCCAATTGTTAGTTGTCGCCCAATTGTTGGTATTAAAGAAAATATAAATGAATTTACTGGTAATGTAAACATTATGCCTAACCCAAACAATGGCTTGTTTAATTTAGTATTTACTTTACCCACCGAACAAAAAATAAATGTTAGAATCTACAATGCTTTAGGACAAGAAATATCTAATAACTCACTTGAAAACGTTACAAGTAATGTAATAAGCATTAATATTAGTGATAAACCCGAAGGTATTTACTTTGTAAGTATTACTAACGGAACTCAAAAAACAGTTAAAAAAGTAATTGTAAGCCATTAATATTTTATTTTAATTAATTTTAAAAGCATTTATCTACTATATAGATAAATGCTTTTTTTATGAATGAATTTAGTGTTAAAATACTAAATTTACGTTTTAACAAAAAATTAAATATTAAAAAAAAATTAAATATTCTTTTATTATTTTTAGTATTGTTTTTTATAAAAGCGTATTCGCAAGATTCTATTTCAAAAACAACCTTTGCGCCTTCGTTTAATTTATATGTTGGTTATCTTCCTAAAACCTATCCTATTGCGCCATTAAGTAATTACTCAGCTTTAGCATCATTAGGTATTATGTGGCAATTTAATGGTAAAGATAAATGGCATCAATTATACCATTATCCCAAAGCAGGTTTTGAGTTATTTTTTAGCGATTTTGGAAACCCTGCTGAATTAGGTTATAACTTGGGTTTTGTGCCCACTTTGCAAATTAATAATAAAAAACAAAACATAAAATGGATAGCTAAATATGGTTTTGGGATTTCGTATTTTAATAAACCTTATAACCCTATTACTAACACTAAAAATTACTATATAGGTACAAATGCCACTTATATGGTTACTTTAAGTTTTTTACGCCAAATAAAAGTAAACAAAAATTTTGTATTTACTTATGGCTTATCGGCTGTACACTGTTCTAACGGTCATACACAATTACCAAATGTAGGTTTAAATTTATTTACGGCTCAAGCGGGTATCTGTTTTACTAAACCACAAACTACATTTACACACGAGTTAATGGTGCAACAAAAAAATAAATTATCGTATGCGTTTAAAATGGGTATAGGTATGCACGAGTTTGGCACTACCGAAAAAGCAGTAGGTGGACCAAAATACCCTAGTTATCATTTATCGTTGTGGGTAAATAAACCATTTAAAAATATACATACTGTACAAGCAGGTTTTACCTTAGCTTATTATAGTAGCTTTTACGATTACATAACATTGCAACAGGTTTATACTAATCACCAAAAATTAAAAGCCTGTACAGGTGTGGCATTTGTTGGGCACGAATTTATAATTGGTAAATTTAGTTTGTGTACTCAATTAGGTATTTATTTTTATAATCCCTTTTTTGTTGAACAAAAAAAAATAGATGGCACTTGGCATGCTACTTCACAAAAATTAGAAGCTATTAACACCAATAGATTAGGGCTAATGTATTATCCCTTTAAAAAACAAAATACATTAAACAACTTAAAAAATCAATTGCATTTTGGGGCTTTTATAAAAGCCAATTTAGCACAAGCCGATTTATTTGAATACAGTGTGGGTTATGTATTTTAATTTATTCTGTCTAATAAAAATAATAGAACAAAATAAAAGTCATAAAAAAAGCTGTCTTATTTTTAAGACAGCTTTTTTGCTTAACAATTACGTTAGTAATTATTTTCCTTTGTTAACTGAAGTAGCTAAATCAGAACCAGCTTTAAACTTTACTACTTTTTTAGCAGCAATTTTAATTTCTTTACCAGTTTGAGGGTTACGGCCTAAACGA
>JAYTRS010000519.1:0-8777 GCA_043746065.1 Bacteroidota bacterium
GGGCTGCCATCACATTCCCAATGCACCGCTTTAGCATCTTTTTTATAGGATAATGAAAAAATTTCTACTTTTTTTGCTACCATAAAAGCGGAGTAAAAACCTAAGCCAAAATGACCGATTACAACGTTTTTATCTACCTTATCTTTGTATTTATTTACAAATTCTTCGGCACCGCTAAAGGCAATTTGCGCAATGTATTTTTCAATTTCATCTTTCGTCATACCAATACCCTTATCTTTTATGGTAATGGTTTTGGAGCTTTTATCAACCTCTACTTCAATTTTAGTGTCGCCTAAATCACCTTTGGCTTCGCCCATATTGGTAAGGGCTTTTAGTTTTTGGGTAGCGTCAGTAGCGTTACTTACTAACTCTCGTAAAAAAATTTCATTATCGCTGTAAAGAAATTTTTTAATAATCGGAAAAATGTTTTCGGTTTGTACGTTTATTTTACCTGTTGTGCTCATAATGCTGTTGTTTTAAAAATAGTAATCAAATATAATACCAGTGTGTAAATTGTGACAATTTGACAATTACAAATTATAATTTAAAAAGAGGTTTTTCAACTATAAAACTATGCCGTTTTTAATTGGCTAATCATCTCTATAGGCTTTTGGGCCGAAAATACAGTGTTGCCCGCTACTAAAACATTAGCGCCACAACTTATTAGCTTTTTATAATTATTTAAATCCACTCCGCCATCAATTTCTATTAGCGCATTTGAATTTTTAGCTACTATTAATTGTTTTAAATTTTTTACCTTATCGTAGGTGTTTTCAATAAATTTTTGCCCACCAAAACCAGGATTTACACTCATTACACATACTAAATCAATATCGGCAATTACATCTTGTAACAAACTAATATTAGTATGTGGATTAATGGCAACACCCGCCTTCATACCACAATTTTTAATATTTTGTATGCTGCGGTGTAAATGATTACAGGCCTCAATGTGTACCGTTAAAATATCGGCTCCTACCTCTTTAAAAGCTTGGGTGTATTTATCAGGTTCTACAATCATTAAATGCACATCTAAAGGTTTTTTTGCTAATTTTTTTAAGGCTTTAATTACTGGGAAACCAAACGAAATATTAGGCACAAACACGCCATCCATTACATCTACATGAAACCAATCGGCAGCACTCGTATTAATCATTTCAATATCGCTTTGTAAATTAGCAAAATTGGCACTTAGTACAGAGGGGGCAATTAAATGGTTCATTTTATATAGTTTTAACAAAATTAAAACTAATCTTTAGTTTAAATACTATATTTTTGATTTAAATTGTAAATTTAAAAAAACTAACCTTGGGTTTTATGAAAAAAGTAATAGCAACAGTATTATTAGGTTTAACATTAGGAGTAAATGCTCAAACCATTGAAAACGGTAGCCACTCCACCACAGGTTACGTTAAAAGCGATGGTACTATTGAAAACAGTAGCCACAGCACAAAAGGATATATAAAAAGCGATGGTACCATTGAAAATTCATCGCACTCTACCATTGGCTACATTAAAAGTGATGGCACTATTGAAAACAGTAGCCATAGCACAAAAGGTTATGTAAAAAGCGATGGTACTATTGAAAATTCATCGCACTCCACCATAGGCTACGTAAAAAACGATGGCACCGTTGAAAACTCATCGCACTCTACCATTGGGCATGCAGGTAATGTAAAGCGCGAGTGGGCTGCGGTAGTATTCTTTTTCTTCAGTTTTTAATATCTATTTAAACAATTATATTTGTTAAACATTAACACATACATCAATGAAAAAAATATTTCTTTCAGTTGCGCTATTATCCGCTTTATTTTTTAAAGCGCAAGATACTAAACGCCCCGATAATTGGTTTAATTTAGATCCCACCAACGATAAAGTAAATGGGGTAAGTACAGAGCGAAGCTACCAAGAGCTTTTAAAAGATAAAAAATCTACCACTGTAATTGTGGGGGTAATTGATAGTGGTGTTGATTTTAACCACGAAGATTTAAAAGATGTAATGTGGACAAACCCTGGCGAAATTGCTGGTAACGGTATTGACGACGATAAAAACGGATACATTGATGATATACACGGTTGGAATTTTATTGGTGGAAAAGATGGTAAAAATGTAGATGACGAAAACTTAGAGGTGACACGATTAATTCGTAAACTAAAACCAAAATACGATGGTAAAACCTTAGCCGATTTTACAACTAAAGAAGATAAAAAAGAATATGCTTTTTATCAAGAACTGTTAAAAGAATTTACAACCACAAAAGATAAATTTGAAGGTGGTTACAACCAATTAAAGTTTTTAAAAGAAGGCTTAACAAAATTAAACACTACCATTAAAGAACAACAAAAAGTAGATAAGGTAACGGGCGAAAACTTAAAAAAGTTTGATGCAACTGATAAGCAAGATAAACAAATGAAGTTAATTGCAGGCACAATGCTTGCTAAAGACGGCGCAACCTTAGACGAAGCTTTAGAAAACATTAATGAAGGCTATGACACCTATCGTTCGTACGTTGAGTGTGGCTTAAATTTAGCATTTGATCCTCGCAACATTGTGGGCGATGATTACAACAACCCTAACGATAGATTTTATGGTAATGCCGATTGTAATGGCCCTAATAGTTTTCATGGCACACATGTATCGGGCATTATAGCAGCCTCTCGTAAAAATGGTGTGGGTATGGATGGTGTAGCTGCCGACGTAAAAATTATGGCTATACGTTGCGTACCAAGTGGCGATGAGCGCGATAAAGATATAGCAAATGGTATTAGATATGCTGTTGATAATGGAGCTAAAATATTAAATATGAGCTTTGGTAAAAAATACAGTTGGGATAAAAAAATAGTTGACGATGCCGTTAAATATGCCGAAAGTAAAGGTGTTTTATTAATGCACGCCGCAGGTAACGATCATACAAATATTGATGAAGTAGTACATTACCCTTGTAAAAAATACGAAAGCGGAAAAGAAGCTACAAACTTTATGGATGTAGGTGCTTTAAGTTGGAAACCAAACGAAAAAATTGTTGCTACCTTTAGTAATTATGGTAAAAAAACAGTTGATATTTTTGCGCCTGGCGTAGATATTTATTCAACTACACCAAAAAACGAATATAAAGATGCAAGTGGTACAAGTATGGCAACGCCTGTTACTTGTGGTGTTGCGGCAGTTTTAAAATCGTATTACCCAAGTTTAACCCCACAACAAATTAAAAAAATACTCATTAAAAGTAGTTTAAAAACATACAAAAAAGCTAAGGTTTTAAAGCCAGGCAGTAAAGATGAGTTAGTTAAATTTAACTCGTTGGGTAAAAATGGCGGTATTGTAAATTTATACGAAGCCATTAAATTAGCCGAAAAATTTACAAAAAGTAAAATGTAATTTTTAATGAAGCGGTTTCTTTTTTTAGTATTTACGTTTTTGTTTATTGGTAATTATTTTTCGCAAATAGTTGTTATAGGGCATACACAATTAAATAACGAGCCCCTTACCAAAGTAGCTGTAACCGTTAAAGATGGCGCTACAACTTTACAAAGCGTTAACACAAAAAATAAAGCCGATGTTCAATTAAAATTTGGTTTTGGTAAAATTTATCGTGTTTATTTTCAGCATCCACAATGCCCTGTTATGTTTTTAGAAATTGTTGCAAACAACATTCCCGAAGATAAACAACATATTGAAATGATTTATGAATTAAACGTACCCTTTTACTATAAAACCGATGAAGATGTTGATACTGCCGTTTTTACAAAAGCTTTTCACAAAATAATATTTGATGGTAAATCAAAAATGATTGATGATACAGCCTACAACAATCATTTTTTAACCAAAATAATTAAACCTCAAAAACCCGAACAAGAAGCTATAATTAGTCCCCAACAAATTACCGAACCCACTGTTATTTATGCAGGAAAAATTTGTTTAAATAATAACACAAAGCTTACTATAAATAATTGCCAAATTTATTTAGTAGATTCAAAAAACAAAACTATAAAAAGCACGTTTACCAATCGTTTTGGGGCTTTTTCGTTTACAGGTGTAAAAGCCAGTGTTATTTCTAAAATTAAATTAGATACTAAGGGTTTAGATGCCAATACAAGTATGTTTACCTTAATTACATCTAAAAATAAAACCATTGCCACATCTAAATCTATTTCTAATTTTTGCGAATGGCAGTTAAGCCCCGAAGATGTAAAAAATGGCATTGATAATAATTATACAACCAACATTGGTGGTAAATTGGTATTAGCTTCGGCCAAACAAAAAAAGTTTTTTGCAAAAAAAACAATTTATTTATCAAATAAGCGTAATACTATTATTAAAAAAACAACTACAAACATACTAGGTACTTTTGTGTTCGAAAACATTAAACCCGATAATACCTATTTTATTGGCGTTGATGCTGGCGAAGTAGGTGGCGGCGAAAAATTAGATTTTTTGAATAAAGACGATAAATTAATTGGCAACTTCGATACATTGGCTGGCGGCCGAAAATCGTTTAAAGTAACTTCAGATTACAACCAAACATATAATGATATAAGTGTGGCAGATGAGGAAATGAAAATGGATGTAAAAGCAAAGTTATTTGGCGACAATGTAAATAACCCTATTGGCAAATTAAAAATTATTTTATTAAACGATGCCTATCAGGTAATTGATAGCGCTACAACTGATGATTTTGGTTCTTTTAAATTTAAATACTTGCCTTTTTTAAAACGTTTTTATTTAAGTGCCGAAAATACCGAAAACATTTTAGATGTGTTTAATAATATTGTTGTGTATAGTAGCGATGATAATTTGGTAAAAATTATGACGCATGAACGCGGCACAAAATTTAATTATAAACCCTTAGAATCAGAAATTACTCGCTTACGCGAAATAGATATTGATGACCCCTGGTTGGGCTTATTAGAACCGAAGAAAAATAACAAAACAAAAACAATCATTGAAAGTATTTTATTTGAAAGTAATAAAACTGATTTGCTTCCGCCTGCAAAAGAAGTATTAGATAAAGTAATATTGGTATTAAACACAAACAAAACATTAAAAATAGAATTAAGTGCGCACACCGATAGTAAAGGTAATGATGCTGATAACCTAAAACTAAGCCAACTAAGAGCAAAATCGGCTACTGATTATATTTGTGCTTCGGGCATTGAACGCGAGCGTATTATTTCGGTTGGCTATGGCGAAGCTAAATTATTAAACAAATGTGGCAATACTGCAACGTGTAACGAAATTGAACATGCCCAAAACCGAAGAGTAGAATTTAAAATATTAGAAAATTAGTTGTTTAATAAATTTACTTCATAGTTCTAATAACTTTAAAATTTTTTAAAAACTGAATTGTTGAAACTATTATACTAAATACTATGAAACATAGCAACATAAGTACAAAAAAAATTGCATTATTGTATCAGGAATCAAGACAAGTATGTTAAAAGAGTACCCACATAATTCTGAATTAAATATCGTTACAGAATTGCAGTTAGCATTTCAATACACTGCTAATACGAAAGCTGTTACTACCAATAAATTAGAAAAAACGAATATTACACTCAATGTCCTATCCTTATTCTCTGGTTGTGGCGGAATGGACTTGGGATTTGAGGGCGGATTTTCGGTTTCGTCACCATCAATAAATGAAATTTTAAGCCCTCACTTTATTGATAAGAAAATTAACAAAAAATTTATCCAACTCAAAAAGACAAGGTTTAAAACTGTTTTTGCAAATGATATTTTAACCGATGCAAGAAACGCTTGGGTAAATCATTTTTCAAAAAAAGGACACAATGCTGAAGCATTTTATACCGATAGCATCGTTGATTTGGTTAAACTTCATAAAAACGGAACGGAAGTTTTTCCAAAAAATATTGATGTTGTTACTGGAGGATTTCCCTGCCAAGATTTTAGTATTGCAGGAAAAAGAAATGGCTTTAAATCACATAAAAATCATAAAGGCGAAATAAGCGTAAAAAAAATTCTTTCAACAGAAACACGTGGTCAGCTTTATATGTGGATGAAAGAAGTTATTGAAATTACTAAACCAAAAATATTTATAGCTGAAAATGTTAAAGGTTTGGTTAATTTATCTAACGTAAAGGAAATAATTCAAAATGATTTTTCTGCTGCTGGTGATAACGGATACATTGTCTTAGATCCTCGGGTACTGCATGCGGCAGATTATGGCGTTCCGCAATCAAGAGAAAGAGTAATATTTATTGGCATAAGAAAATCAGCACTTAAAAAATCAGCACTTGAAGAATTAGAAAAATTGAATATTTCAGACAAGTACAATCCGTATCCAAAACCTACACATTCTTATACCGCTGAAGGTAAAGATTTGAAAAATTTCGTTGAATTAAAAGAAATATTTAGTGAATTAGAAGAACCCGAAAAAACAAATGATCTTTCTCAAAAGTATTTTTCAAAAGCAAAATATATGGGTTCTCATTGCCAAGGGCAGACTGAAATAAAACCAGCTGGAATTGGCCCGACAATAAGAGCAGAGCATCATGGAAATATTGAATTTAGAAGATTATCAAAAAAAAATGGTGGTAAAATTACAGAAGAACTTTTAAAAGGTTTAAAAGAAAGGCGTTTGACACCAAGAGAATGCGCTTTGATTCAAACCTTTCCGCCTGATTATGAATTTGTAATTGAAAACAAAAGTGGAAGAAAGGGTTCATTTTTAGTAAGCCCTTCACAAGCATATAAAATTATTGGTAATGCAGTTCCACCGCTACTTGCGTATAATGTAGCAAAAAGACTTGAAGATGTTTGGGATTTATATTTTAAAAAGTAAGAATGATAATTTCAGCCAATACAGAACCAAACAGAAAAGAGTTTAATTCATTGCTTGATTTAACCATTATAGAATTAAACAGTCACGCAAAAAAATCATTAAAATCAGTTTCAAAACTTTTAGGTAGGGATCTCGAACCCTTTGTTAAAGATGTAATCACAGATTTAGCAGTTGGGACGCCCTTTGAGAATTCAATCGAGCTAATTGGTGGGCAAAAATTCCCAGATATCGTTGCAAAAAAGTATTATGGAATCGAAGTAAAAACAACTACACAAAATCATTGGAAAACAACTGGCAATAGTGTTTTAGAAGGAACACGAGTTGAAGATGTGGAGAGAATATTTATGCTTTTCGCAAAATTAGCAAGCCCAATTGAATTTAGATGTAGGCCTTACGAAGATTGTTTATCGGAAGTTGTTGTAACTCATTCGCCAAGATATTTGATTGATATGAATTTAGAAAAAGGTAAAACTATTTTTGATAAAATAAATATGCCTTATGACACATTGCGTAAAAAAGAAAATCCTATTAGACCAATTGTTGATTATTATAAAAGCAAACTAAAGCCAGGCGAAGACCTCTGGTGGATAGATCAAGAGAATAGCAGAGCAAGTAACCTTGTAATAAAAGTTTGGGCAAATTTGAATGCGAAGGAAAAACAAAATGTGAAAAACAAAGCAATGGTTTGTTTTCCTGAATTATTTAGCAATAGTAATGATAAATTTAGTCGATTAGCAATATGGTTAGTTACTAGAGAGGGGGTAGTTTGTCATAATCTTCGAGACTCATTTACCGCAGGTGGTAAGGGACAAATGTTAGTTGGCAAAAAATCATATAAAAACATTCCTCGTATATTTTTAAATTTGTTCGATAATTTAGATTTTATTTTAGAAATAATAACACAGACTTCGTCAATTGAACTTTCAGAATATTGGAGGATTAAGACAAATGAAAAGAAAAAAATTACCGATTGGATTGAATTAATCTCTCAAGAGTCGAAAAAAATATCGGATGCTAAACATTTAAATATCAAACAAATTTTATTAGAAATAATTACAAAATGAAAACCACCGAAATAAAATTTACTGTTACCGTAGATGAAAATCATTTACCCACACAAATACTTTGGGAAGCCCCCGATAGTGGCGAAAAGAGTGAAAGCAAAAGTATTATGTTAGCGCTTTGGGATGCCAAAGAAAACAACACCATGCGAATTGATTTATGGACAAAAGATATGAGCGTTGATGAAATGAAAAAATTTTATCATCAAAATATAATGACGCTTACCGATACCTATGTTCGCGCTACCAGCGATACAAAAACTGCCGAAGCTGTAAAAACATTTTTTATGCAAGTGGGCAAAGATATAGGCGTATTGCAGTAATTAAATTATTTTCATACCTTTATATAATTGAAAAAAACAATTTCTATATTTTTTCTTTTTATATTTCTTAGTGCTAATACTGAGGCACATCAATTATTTAAACTCCCTATTTTATTACATCATTATTTTGACCATAAAAAAAGTGAGCCCACTATTTCATTTTCTGAATTTATGCATAAACATTATAGTAACGATGTTGTTAAAACTACCCACACTCACCAAAAAAATCACACTAATGAACACACTAAACTACCCTTTAAATCGCACGATTGTAGCGTAGTGCACTCGTCAATTATTTACTCAACAGCGTTTAATTTTATGTTTAAATATCAGGTGCCAGTTACAGCAAACAATGGTATTAGTTATTGCGAGCGGTTTCAACCCGCATCTATTCTTGCAAGTATTTGGCAACCGCCCAAATTTTTTATTTAATTTCCTTATAGGTAGATGTTTATATCACCTTATAAAATCATTTTATTTTAATTTATTTACCGCTGTATTATTTGCAAAAAGCAAATTATTAAAGCATTATTTTTTAACGTTATGTTAGATAAAGTTATACACTTTTCTATAAAAAATAAAATTGTAAT
>JAYTRS010000520.1:0-2804 GCA_043746065.1 Bacteroidota bacterium
AACGATACTGTAAAACCTGCTGGAGCAGTGGTAGTATTACCCGTAATATTTTTTTGATACCAACCGCCTAAAGGGTTACTTACTTCTATTTTTGTAACATTTGTACCGTTAGCCCAAGTAAAAGTGGCATTATTATTAGTACAAGTTGGTGGGGTTACTGCTAAATTTGTAGGAACAACAGGACCTGAAGAACAAGTATTAATTAAACAATAGTATAATGGCCAATTCCAATTAATACCTGGATCAGTATGAGTTTGGTTAGGATAATGTTGATGCCCTTTAATTTTTATTGTTGATGATAATAAATTTGTACCGCTACTTGAAGGGCCATTGTAACAAGTGGTAGGGTTTATACCATAACCGCTTAAACAAATATCTTTTACTAGTGCTGCTGATGTGTTATACATAGCTGTGGTGTACCAACCTGTTTGTGTGGCAAATCCTTCATGTTCTAAGCCAATAGTATAGCCATTTTCGCTACCAATATGCCAAGCTTTATTTGATTCTAAAACCATTTGAGTGATTTGCCCATCGCTACTACGAAGAACATAGTGTGCTGAAACTTGAGCACTACAGTTTTTAAACCACGAGATAGCACCCGCGTCATTACCTTCTGTATCGTGAATTGCAACGGCACTTACGGCAGATGAACGAGAAGAGTAATTACAGGTTGTAGGATTCCAAATAGCTGGACCGTAATCTGGAGACATAATAGAATTAACGCTATTATTTTTATAAGCATTCCCTTCAATGTCGTTTATGGTTATAGTGTTATTTTTTTTGGTAATAATAACGTGTGTAGAGCTAAGTACTTTAAAATTTTCGGCACCAAAAACGGCATTAAAATTAATTTTATAATTAGGCAAGCTGTATAGGCTTTGGTTTTCAAAATTATTTAAAAATTCTAAAACCGAATACAAATGCGTGTCTATTGCATATTTTTGATCTTCTTCGCCCTTTGGTAATTCGCTTAATTCAATTAAAACGGGTATTTGGTCTTCAATAGTTTGTGTATTTATATTTAGGTTTTGTTTTATTATGCTGTATGCTTTAGCATAGGCTAATATATTTGTTTGAGGGTTTTTAATAATTTGTTGGATATCATAACCTGATAAGGCTGAAATTAAATTAAGATTATTTCTAAAGTAATTTTTACCGTCTAAGGTAAGTCCCATTACACCATAGGTAAATGGTATGCCTGAGCAAGTTGTTTCATTATCGGCATGCGTAAAGTGGGTAATATGAGTGCTAACGTAAGCTACGGCTTCGAGTACACCTTTTGGTACATCGGGGTAAGCGGTGTAGGCTTCGTTAAAATACGAATCGTACTGATTTTTTTGTATTTGTGCTTTTGTTGTTAAGAAACTTGCTGTAATAAATAGGCAAAAAAGTGTAATTTTTAATTTCATATTATCTTGTTTTAAATGTGATATAATTAAACAATAGTTCCAATTAATAAATGTAAAACTAAAATTGAGTTTTAACTATCAATTTAGAGGTTTTTCTTAAAATAAGTTAATAAATAACACTTAAACGATTTAGGTTGTTATTTGTTTATAGCAACCCTATACAATGTCTAATTGCTTTGGTATGACTAAGTTTTAGCTATATATATTTAGTATAAAAAAAATCTCAACTGAAATTTAGTTGAGATTTTTTTTAATTTAATATTGTGGCAAAATTATTCTTTATTAGCGCCTGGTTGAGTTTTAGTACCTTCTTTTGGTGCTTCTTTTGTTTCGTTTTGGCTTTTTGTTTTTGTGTTTGGCAAGCCTTTTTCGTTTATAGCCATACGCGTACCACCTTTTTTCTTCGGTCCTTCATCACCTGTAGAGGTAGCTTTTGGAGCTTCTTCTAAGCTGGTAGGTTGTTTTTTAGTTTCTTTTTTAGGTTCTTGAGCCTTTGTTGTTAAAGTAAACAAAGCAAGTAATGCGATGGAATAAATTGTTTTTTTCATATGTTATAGTTTTAAATTTAAATATACTATTATTTTATTAGTCAATTACAATGACAAGGTATTTAGAGTTGCTCCAAAATTCTTTAGGGTTTGTAATTTCAATTTTTTCAACTGGTTTTTCGCCAACAAACTTGTAAGAACTGCTTGGGTGATTGCTCAATAATTTAGCTTTTTTAGCGCCAATGTTTATAGATGAGGTTTGTTCAATATTTACTTTTGTAAAATAATCTTTATTAAAATCGGATTTTACTTTTGTGGTTTTTCCAATACCAATAAAGCCACCTTCTTTGCCTATTACATTTTTTTCTTTTAATTCTTTGTTAGTTCCAATAGCATAATAAGCAGTATTTATTACTTCGGTTTTAGTGTGATTTTCTTCTTCAACGGCTTGGTAATTGGTGTTTAAGTTTGCTAATTCAATGTTTAAACCTTCCATTTTAGTTTTTAAATCGGCAATTTCTCCATCTTTTTGATTAAGTGCGATTTGAAGATTTTCAATCATTTTTTCCATGCCTTGAAGCTTTAAATTGCTATCTTTTAATTTTTTAGTTAAAGAACCAATTCTGTTTTTGTTTTTTGCCATTAAATCATAAATGGATTGAATGTCTTCTTTAATTTGGTCTTCTTTATTTTTTACATCACCACCAGAACTTGCATGCGATACAATTTTTTCTTTTTCTTTAATGGTGTTTAAGTTTTCTTGTATTTCGTTAAATGAACTAATAAATTCCTGTAACGCGGCTTCTTTTTCGGTTAGTTTGCCATTTAAATTATTGGTAAGACCTTGTAAGCTATCGGCTAAAGGGTTTGCCTCTTTTTCTTTATCGCCACCACAACTTGTTAATGC
>JAYTRS010000521.1:0-2798 GCA_043746065.1 Bacteroidota bacterium
GATCAACTCAGGCAGCCGAAAAGTTAAAGGAATTAGGATTTAAAAATTCTAACTGGCTTTGCGGTGGAACAGTCGGGTGGAGCGCCTTTTAATCTAACCATTTTGGGTTTCTTCTATCACTTGCCGAATCTTTAATTTTAATGTGATAAAATAATTTCAATTTTTCTGCCAAAGCAAATACTTCTTCCTTATGCTTACTCTCGTGAATAATAAGCTTCCTGTTTTTATTATACACTAAACTTAATTGATAAATGACTCCAATGCTATCATCAAAATCTTCTGGTACGCAGCCTTCACATTTAATATATAATGTTTTAAATAGCAAAATGTAATCGAAATTTGGAATTTTTTTCCACGAACCTGAAGTCAAGCCAAAAACACTTTCGTAAGTTTTGTATATGCCCTTCTCTAAATCTAAGTTAGTGCCCATTTTTCTAAAAAAATTGGAGCTTGCTCTTTTTCCTATTATAATTTGGTTTTCCAAGATGTAATTTTTTATAAAGTTACGTTTGTAATAAGGCATTTATCAGTAACAATTGTAACACTTGAATTATATAACTCTCCGAATTGTTAAACAACATTTGAGAATCTTAAAAAAAAGTGACCTAATTAGTTATTTTTTTGCTTTGTAACATTTGTAACCGTTAAGCTCCGATAGATGTTGTAATTTTGTCAAAAAAATTAATATAATGTTATCTACACTAAAAAAAATATTCGGTTCAACCTCAGTTGATTTATCGGAACTAATTAATAACGGCGCAGTTATTATTGATGTAAGGTCTAAAGATGAATTTGCAGCAGGGCATGTAAAAAATTCAATCAATATCCCCTTAGAACAAATTGGTGCCCAATCAGAAAAATTAAAAAAACATCCACACATAATTGTATGTTGCCGTAGTGGCACAAGAAGCGGAATGGCTAAACGTACATTAGAATCAAAGGGATTAACCAATGTTACAAATGGTGGTAGTTGGCAAACTGTAAATAATTCAATAAAATAAAGTATGATAGAGATAATAAAACAACCTTGGTCATGGTATGTAGCTGGTACTTTAATTGGCTTAACAATACCTACTTTGCTAATTTTAGGTAATAAAAAGTTTGGTATAAGTTCTTCGCTACGCCACGTATGCGCTATGTGTATTCCAGCAAATATTCCTTTTTTTAAATACGATTGGAAAAAAGAAATTTGGAATTTATTTTTTGTTGTTGGTGTATTAATAGGTGGATTTATTGCCGCTCAATTTTTGCAAAACCCAAACGATGTTGAAGTGGCAGAAAGTACAAAAGCAACATTAGCACAATTTGGTATTACTGATTATTCAAAACTACTACCAACTCAACTATTTACTTGGGAAAACGTATTTACACTTAAAGGTTTTTTCTTTTTTGTAGTAGGTGGTTTTATGGTGGGCTTTGGTACACGATATGCAGGAGGCTGCACAAGCGGTCATGCCATTATGGGTATATCAAACTTACAAATGCCTTCATTTATTGCTACTTGCTGTTTTATGGTGGGAGGTTTTTTTTCCGCTAATATATTACTTCCATTAATTTTTAAACTTGTATAAAATGAAAAATATAAAATATTTATTTGTTGGAATTATTTTCGGAATTATTTTCGTGAAGGCTGAAATTGTAAGCTGGTTTCGTATTCAAGAGATGTTTAGATTACAATCATTTTTTATGTATGGTGTTATTGGTACTGCCATTATGGTGGGTATTATCTCCATACAACTAATTAAAAGATTTAAAATTAAATCCATTGAGGGAGAGGTAATTACTTTTGAGAACAAAGAATTTAACAAAGGACAAATTTATGGTGGTTTAATCTTTGGCATAGGTTGGGCAATAACTGGGGCGTGCCCTGGACCTTTATTTGCTCAAATAGGCGCTGGTTTTGGGGTTGTATTTATTACTTTTCTGAGTGCGGTAGCAGGAACTTGGGTATATGGTTATTTAAAAGGAAGACTACCTCATTAATTATTCTTCAATGCAGCACGATGAACATAAAACGCAAGTATTAGCAACTGTAATTTCTAAATTAGTTGGTGTCATTGCATTTTTAATGATAGTGATTATCGCTTTATTAATTATGCTTTATAATTATATGCCAGCAATATTACCCCAAAAAGAAACTACAGAAATACAACCTGATAAATACGGCAATTTTACTGATGAAGGAAAATTATTAGCAATTGAAAAAGCTAAAGACACAGTAAATTACTGGATAGCTCCCGATATAAGTACGTTAGAGGGTGATGCAAATAAAAATGTAATACTTTACGGGAAAGACTTAATAGTTCATACCTCAACTTATTATGGGCAAAATGGAAGTATTTTTAAATCATCAACCAATGGCATGAATTGTCAAAACTGTCATTTAGATGCTGGTACTAAAATTTTTGGAAATAACTATTCGGCAGTAGCCTCTAGCTATCCAAAATATAGAGCAAGGTCGGGCGCAATGGAAAATATTTATAAACGTGTAAATGATTGCTTTGAGCGAAGCTTAAATGGAAATCCGATAGATACAATCTCTAAAGAAATGCAAGCCATTGTAGCCTATATTAAATGGTTAGGGAAAGATGTCAAAAATGGCGAAAAGCCAATTGGTTCAGGTTTTAAAGACATTGCTTTTTTAGATAGAGCATCTAATCCTAATAGTGGAAAACTAATGTACGTTGCAAAGTGTCAAAGCTGCCATCAAGCTAATGGAGAAGGCTTGATGAATAGCGATAAAACAGCGTTCACATATCCACCATTGTGGGGTAAACAAAGTTATAATATTGGCGCAG
>JAYTRS010000522.1:0-2791 GCA_043746065.1 Bacteroidota bacterium
TGGTTTGTGGTGGTTGTAGTCATTTAAAAGAATATAAGGTTTAAATTAGTTTAATCGTCTAGTTTTATTTTAGTTGAAGGTATATTTAATTTTTTAAGATATTTATTTATTTTTTGAAAACGTGCTTCTAACCAATAAATTTCATATTCACTTAACACACTTCTATTGTGGCATTCTTTTATGATAATATTAGATATTTGTTTTACACCAATTTTTTCAATAAGTAATTTTATTTCGTTTTTTTGAGAGGGCGATGGCTCTCTTTCATCAAATAAATAGTTTATAATAATTGTGTCGTTTAAATAGTTTTTAGTTAAGCTATCGTTCATTAAAACATAATTAAAAATAACTATACTTTGGTTGCACAGACCCGAAAAACCTTTTACGTAAGCTAACGAATCTTTTGTTTTTGCCTCTACAAGTTTTGGGTTGGGTGGAAACGATTTATCTTTTTTTGCACGGTGTTTACTTCTATTCATTGTTCTTTTCTTTTTTCGAATAGAAGAATTTATTTTTGCTTTTCTAAAAGATTCCTTTGCGCCATAGTAGCCTAATTGCCCTAGCACGCACTCTTTTTTAAAACAAATAAAAGGAAATTTTACATGAATGGCACACGAAGAAAATAAAACGAAAACAAGTAGTAGAAGTAGAAATTTTGTTTTCATTAAATAAATGATTCGTAAAAAAAACACATATTAAATATACTATTTTTTTTAGCTAAAAAATTAATATTAAACTAATTAGGCTTTTTATGTTTCCAACGCCTATGGCTCCAAAGCCAAAATTGAGGCTGTTCTATAATATTTTTTTCGAGTGCTTTTGTATGTAATTCTGTTATAATCCCTTCTGCTAATTCGTTTGGTGCATCAGTTATGAGTTCGGTATCCATTTGGTAATAACTGCGTTTTATTTTTTTTACACTTACATATACAACTGGGTAATTAAATTTTTTTGCTAGTTTCTCAGGGCCAAAAAAAATGGGAGTCTCTTGGTTTAAAAAGCTTGTCCAATGGCTTCCTTCGGGTGGTGGGGTTTGGTCGGCAATTAACCCTACAATAGTAGCTGTTTTTTTTTGGCGTAAGGTAATCAGTTCGCGCAATAAATTATTCATAGCTACTATATTTCCACCCATTCGCCCTCTAAGCTTTAGCATAAAGGCATCAAAATTTTTATTACTAAGTGGGTGGTAAACGCCTGTAAGAAGTTGTTTAAAATAAAATTGTGGTGCAATAGCGCCCCACTCCCAATTGCCACAATGGCCCATCACACCAATTATGCTTTGTTGTTTGGTTTCAAAATAAGTAAATTGGTTTATGGCATTTTGTGTTAAGGTAAAATGTTTTTTAAATTGTTTAGTACTAATCGTAAGCAGTTTAAGAGTTTCAAAAATCACATCGCATAAATGTTTATAAAACTGTTTTGTAATTTGTTTTATTTCTTCATCGGTTTTTTGAGGAAATGATTTTTTTAAATTTTGTATTACTACTTTTTTTCGGTACCCAATTATATGATATACTAAGGCATACACACAAAAACTAAAGGCGTGTAATAGCCAAAATGGCCATACCGAAATAAAATAAAATAACGGAATTACAAGGGTATTAAAAAGTAATTTGTTCAAATTAAAAATTGGGTTTCAATAAATATTTACTGTAAAAATCTACAATATGTTTTACGGCTTCATCGGCAGTATCTACAATTTTAAGTAATTCTAAATCGGCTGCATTTACATTATTTTCTTGTTCTAACATGGTATTTTTAATCCAATCAATCATACCGCCCCAATAGTGTTTGCCTACTAAAACTACCGGAAACTGGGCAATTTTATGTGTTTGCACTAAGGTTAACGATTCAAACAACTCATCAATAGTGCCAAAACCACCGGGCATACCAATAAAGCCTTGCGAGTATTTTAAGAAAATAGTTTTACGAACAAAAAAATAATCAAAGTTTATACACTTATCGTTATCAATATAATCGTTATGTTTTTGTTCAAAGGGTAAATCAATATTTAAGCCAACCGATTTTCCGTTACCTCTACGCGCTCCTTTATTTGCAGCTTCCATAATACCTGGGCCACCGCCAGTTATAACACCGTAACCTTCTTTTACCAATTTAAAAGCAATTTCTTCGGCTAAAATATAATACTTGTTATCGGGCTTGGTACGTGCGCTTCCAAAAATAGAAACGCAAGGCCCAATACGACTCATTTTTTCAAAACCCTCTACAAACTCGCTCATTATTTTAAAAATTTGCCAGCTATTTTGTGCTTTTATATCGTTCCAATCTTTATTTGCAAATGCACTGCGTATTTTATCTTCTCCTTCAGGCGTCATATATTTTTATTTTGTAGATACAAATTTAGAATAAAATTTTGCTTGGTTGTTGGTTAATTTATATATATATCTTGGTGGTAGATAAAATTATTAATTGAAAATAAAATTAATTATACTTATCTTATTAATTGTAAGTATTAGTTATTATGCCCAAAAACAAAATTTAAAAGCATTTGGTGTTGGCATTAGTGTTTCTGGCACATCTATTCAAACACCTAACATTGCTAAAACTCCTTATTTATTTTATAGCAAAACTATCATCAAGTATTCGTAGGACTTGATATTTATGAATTAAGTTTTTATAATAAACGTTATAATATTTTTGGATTACAAACAGGTTACAGTTATTATTTTAGACCATCCGAAAAAAAAGTAAACTTTTTTGCTAATTGTAATTTTCAATATGTGCAATATAGTACTGGAACAAGTTGGGCGGTACCTTATAATTATACGCC
>JAYTRS010000523.1:0-2778 GCA_043746065.1 Bacteroidota bacterium
GCGCCCTAGTTGGCCGCCGCCTAAAATACCAATATGTAACTGTTGTATAGTGTTGCTCATTATAATTATATAAACGGTAAATTTAATTAAAATACATTATCTTAGCTTTGTACCTTAAAATTTATTTATGAAGAAGATTTACGCATTGCTACTTGTTTTGGTTTGTTTTTTATCGGTAAAATCGCAATTTAATTGTGGTTTTAATATGGCTCAAAATTACTTATTTAATACTGATAATACAGCAAAAGCACGTTTTGAACAGTTAATGATAGATGCAGAACAACAGCAACATGTAGATGTAAATAAAACAAATGCAGTTGCAAATTACACTATACCTGTGGTATTTCATATACTACATACTGGTGGAAGCGAAAACATTAGCGACGCACAAATTAATAGTGCTGTTAGTATTTTAACTCGCGATTTTTTAAAGCAAAATGCCGATACTTCTAATATCATTAATCAATATAAAAACTTAGCGGCTAATTGTAATATAGAGTTTAGGTTGGCTACTAAAGACCCTAGTGGTAATTGTACCAATGGTATTACAAGGCATTACGACCCTCATACAAATTGGGCGGTAGATTTTAGTTATTACAAATACACTTGGCCGCCAAGTAAATACTTAAATGTATATGTAGTAAAAAGTATGCAAGCTGGTGCCGCAGGTTATACCTATTTACCAGGGTCGGTAGGGGCAAATGCCGATGCGGTTGTTATTTTAAATCAGTACGTGGGTAGTATTGGTACGGCAAATACTTATGTATCGCGTGCATTAACACACGAAGTGGGGCATTGGTTTAATTTACAACATACCTGGGGTAGTACTAACCAACCGGGTGTAGCTTGTGGCGATGATGGCGTAAACGATACACCCATTACCAAAGGGCATAGCAATTGTAATTTATCTTCGGCGGCTTGTACAGCGGGCATTGTAGAAAATGTACAAAATTATATGGAGTATGCTTATTGTAGTAATATGTATACCGTTGACCAAAAAACACGTATGCAAAATGCTTTAAATAGTAGTGTAGGGGGGCGTAATAATATATGGACAACTGCCAATTTAATAGCTACAGGCGTTATTAGTCCTAATGCGGCCTGTGCGCCAAAGGCCGAATTTATATCGAGTCAAAGTGTAACCTGTGTAGGTAATACTTTAAATTTTACAGATTATAGTTACAATGGCAGCATTACTAATTGGAAATGGAGTAGTGCTTTTGCTGCAAATACAAGTACTTTGCAAAATGGTAACTTAACCTTTACAAACTCGGGTATTGCCCCTGTGCAATTAAAAGTAAGTAATAGTATGGGAGCCGACTCTATTATTAAACAATTTATTGTTGTAATGGCAGGTGTAGGAAGCGGTACTACAAATGTGATTAAAGATTTTGAAACTGGTATTTTTCCTGATAATAATTGGATAGAAACTACGCCCCAATACGGGAGTAGTTTTGCAACTTATAGCACATCGGCCAGTACAGGTAGTAATTGTATATGGGTAAATAATTTTTTAGATAACCCCAGCGAAATAATTAATTTTTATAGCCCTGCTTATAATTTACAAAACAGCCTTAATGCCCAATTAAATTTTAAATATGCCTATACCCAACAAAGTACGGCAAATGATGATAGATTAACAGTTTACACATCAACAAACTGTGGTGCCAGCTGGGTAGCTGTTTACAACAAAAGTGGTACAACACTAAACAGTACAGGTACTATACAAACAACGGCGTATTTAAACCCAAGCCCTAGCGAATGGATAAGCGAAATGGTAAACTTAAGTTCGGTTATTGGAAACCAAAATGTATATTTTAAATTTGAATTTACGAGTGATGTAAATGGGTCGGGTAACAATATTTTTATTGATGATATAAATATTAATAGTGTAGTAGGGGTAAAGGAATTTAAACCACTAAATAATGAATTAAAAATTTATCCTAATCCAGCTAATGAAATGCTAAATGTTGAATGGAAAATGGAAAATGGAGTTTCGTTAGGCTCAGCTAACAATCATCAATTAACAATTACCAATAGTTTAGGGCAAATTATAAGAGAAGAAACTATTTCGTTTACACATCATCAATCGTCAATTAACATTCAACACTTAAAGAGTGGTATTTATTTTATAACTTTAAAAAGTAATAATGGAATGAATATAAGTAAGCGATTTGTAGTAGCTAGGTAAGTTTTAAAAAGTATGATTATGAAAAAAATTGTAGTGATCATTATAGTACTTATTGCATTTAAAAGTTTCTGTCAATATAAAAAACTACCTATAACAACGGGTTACTATTGGCACGAGCGCCTTATTTCCCAAAGTAGCCAATACAATCAATATATTCAAGATTATCAATACGAGGTAAAATCAGATACTGTAATAAACTCTGTAACGTATAATAGAATCTATACGAGTTTTTCACAAATATCTACAACAACAACTGCATCTTCGTGTGGTATGTTACCCACTAACGCATATTTAAGGCAAGATACTGTTGCAAAAAAAATTATTATCTTAATTAATAATTCACAAGAATATATTTTATATAATTTTAATAAAAATGTAAATGATACTTTGAATGTTTATGAGTATTTGGTTGGTGTTAAAACACTTACTGTAATGGCAAAAGATAGTGTATTGTTAAATGATGGGTACTATCATAAACGTTTTAATTATGGTAATAGAACGGCTATAGAAGGGGTAGGTGGTTTAAATGGACTTTTAGTTCCATATTCTTCCGCGCCAACGTATTCTAATAACCCTATTTGTATTTG
>JAYTRS010000524.1:0-2777 GCA_043746065.1 Bacteroidota bacterium
TGACTCTAATTGTAGTTTTAAAATTTCTTTATACTGAGCATCAAAATTAGTAGGACTTTGTAATAATTGTTTTTGGCATTTATAAATTGCCATATTGGTTTTATTGTGGTAATCTTTTATTTGCTGCTCAGTTTGTGAACAAACGTTAAAAGGATTAAAGATACATCCAAATAAAAGTAATAGTAAGGGTTTAAAGTGCTTTTGTTTCATTTTATAAATTATTATATAATTATGGTGCAAGATACTTTATAATAAAAAAAAAGAAAAATCACTCACTCATTTAAAAGTAGGTTTCACTCAATTACCCTAAAAAACATGGTTAATAACCTGTTAACTAAAATTAAAGTGATTTATTAGAAAAGCCATTAAAAAATAAAAAAAATAGTTAAGTGCTAAATTCAAAATATGTATCGCATTTTTTCTTAAATTTATAATTGTAATAATTTTAAACTTACAAAAATGAAAAAAATTTACTTAGTTACAATTACCTTCTTAATACTTCAAACTAAGTATTATTCTCAAAACTATTCTTGTCAGTATGGTAAAAATGCACAACTGCTTGCCCCTATATATTATAATGCCGAAAATGTAAGAAGCGATACCTTTAATATTTTAAAATATACCATTAACCTTGAAATAGGCAATTTTACAACCAAATTAATTGCAGGTAATACCCAAATTAAATTTGCACCAAAACTTAATAACCGCAACTTTATTCGTTTCGATTTATTAAAATTACTCATCGATTCTGTTAAAGAAAACACCTCCACCTTAACTTATGTTTATAACGACACCATTTTAAGAGTAAATTTTTTATCACCAAAAAATACTACCGATACTTCAATGATTACTGTTTATTACCACGGGCAACCGCAAGGCGATGCGAGTGGTTGGGGTGGTTTTTATTTTGATAATACTGGTGGCGCACAATACGCTTATAATTTAGGTGTGGGTTTTGGCGCTAAGCCACATAACTATGGTAGAGTTTGGTTTCCGTGCTTTGATAATTTTGTAGAGCGTAGTAAATACGAATTTAATATTACTAACGACACCACTCGCCGAGCCTATTGTAATGGGCAATTAATATCTGATATTATTACTGCCAATAAACGCACACGCAAATGGGTAATGAACGATGAAATACCAACTTATTTAGCCTGTGTTGCTTTAGCAAATTATCGCCAAGTAAATTGGACAATAAACGCATTAAACGGCATAAAGCCTATTACCCTTGTAGGTGCAGCTAATGATACAAGCGCCATGAAAGCTGGCTTTGTAAATTTAAAAAGTTGTATTAATGGTTTCGAAAATTATTATGGCCCTTTTTATTGGAACAAAATTGGCTATAGCCTTGTACCCTTTAATAGTGGGGCTATGGAGCATGCTACTAACATTGCCTATCCAAGGGCAGTAGCCGGCAATTTAAGTTACGAAGCCGAATTAATGGCGCATGAATTATCACACCATTGGTGGGGAGATTTAATTACCTGTGAAACTGCTGAAGACATGTGGATAAATGAGGGTATGGCAACCTACAGCAGTTATTTATTTACCGAATGGCAATATGGCAAGGCCAGTTATTTATCCAAATATAAAAATGAACACGATAAACTATTACAGTTTTTGCATAAAAAAGAAGGCGGCTTTAGAGCCATATCGGGCATACCACACAGCCTTACGTATGGTGACCACGTTTATAAAAAAGGTGCCGATGTGGCTCATACCTTAAGAGGTTATATGGGCGATACTGCATTTTTTAATGCCAGTAAATATACCATGCAACAAAATGCTTTAAAAAGTATTAATAGTATTGAATTACGCAATTTATTTCAAACCAGTAGCGGCCAAAATCTTAGCGATTTTTTTACTAATTGGGTATTAAATGGCGGTTGGTCGCACTTTGCTATTGATAGTATTAAATACATACAAGTAAGTGCAAACAGTTTTAATGCCGTTGTTTCTATTAAACAAAAAATTTATGGCGCTACCGTTTTACACACAAACACCCCTTTAGAATTAAGTTTTTTTAAACCAAATTGGACACGCATCACTAAAAAAGTAGTAATGAGTGGCGCTGCAGCAACCTTTACTGTAAATATACCCTACCCCGCAGCATATTGTGCTTTAAATTACGATAATAAAATTGGCGACGCCACTTCAAGCGAAGTAAAAACTATAAAAACGAATGGTACCAATTATTATAATTTAGCCAAAGTACAATTTACAATTTTAAATAAGGGTGCCGATTCAAGTTTAATAAGGGTGGTACACAACTATGTAAAACCCGATGGTTTTAAAAATAATTCTCAAAACAATAAATTATCTAACCAACATTTTTGGAAAGTAGAAGGTATTTTATCACCGGGCTTTGTTTCAAAAGTTAGGTTTAATTACGATGGAAATAAAATAGTAGGACCAACTTATAGTTATATGGATACACTATTAACAGTTGTAAATGGCGATAGTATTCGTTTATTTTATAGAGCTAATGCAGCCGATGATTGGAAAATGGTAAGCCCTTTTTATAAATTTGTGAGCGGCTTACGCAACGGATTTATAGAAGTAGATACTTTAAAATTAGGCGAATATACGTTTGGAAATTCAACCGATACAACTACCGTATTTGCAATTGGCATAAAACAAAATTTTAAAAATAAAATTGCAGCTACGCTGTATCCTAATCCCACAAAACAAAAATGCGTGTTAGAATTTGACAAACAACCCGAAACTATTTATAACATTGCCATTTATAATGCCGAAGGCAAACTTATGCTTAA
>JAYTRS010000525.1:0-8674 GCA_043746065.1 Bacteroidota bacterium
ATCACAATAGCTATTCAACAAACTACAATCGATATTTCTAATTACCAATCAGCGCTTTTATCTAAAGATTATAAACAAATAGGCTCTATCTGTCATAAAATTTGTTCATCTATGAACTATATCGGTGTACGTGCTGATATCATTGCTAAAATTAAGTTAATTGAAACTATAATTTACGAAGGAAAAGATTATCTTAAGGTTGATACGAGTTCTAATGAAATAATAGAAATAATTTTAAATACTATTAATGAATTAAAATTAATATTAAAAACTTTAGCTTTAAAATAAACAATAAATATTGCTTATTTTTCTAAAAAAATAAATTTAATTTTATGAAGGTAGCCATATTTGGAGGCGGTGTAGCTGGTCTTAGTGCCGCACACGAATTAATTAATAGAGGTTTTGAAGTAGAAGTTTACGAAGCAACAACTACCACTGGAGGAAAAGCCCGAAGTGCTGGAGTTGTTGGCTCGGGCAAAGATGGTAGAAAAGATTTACCTGCCGAACATGGCTTTCGTTTTTTTCCTCGATTTTATAAACACATTGTTGCAACAATGGCACAAATTCCCTTAAAAGATGACAAGGGTTTTGTTGTAGATAATTTAGTTGAAACTCAAAAAATCCGTTTAGCACAATTTGATAAACCCTCAGTAACAATGCCTGCCCGATTTCCTCGTTCACTAAAAGAACTTAAACTTATTTTAAATGAAGGCTTGGGTGGTGACTTAGGATTAACCAAACTAGATAAAGACGATTTTGCCTTAAAATTGTGGCAATTAATTACCAGCTGTGGTAAGCGAAGAGACAATGAATACGAACGTATTTCGTGGTGGGAATTTATGGATGCCGACAGCCATTCTAATGCCTACCAAACTCTATTAGTAAAAGGTTTAACCCGAACTTTAGTAGCGGCACGTGCCGAAAAAGCCAGTACAAAAACAGGTGGCGATATTTTTATACAATTAATTTTTGATATTGCTCGCCCAGGTATTAGTAGCGATCGTATTTTAAATGCTCCTACTAACGATGCTTGGATAAATCCATGGATGGATTATTTAACTAAAAAAGGTGTAAAATTTTTTTATAATTCACTACTTAAAAGTTTTAATTGTAATAAACAAACTATTTTAAATGCACTCATTACAAATGAGGGTAACTACAAAACAGTACAGGCTGATTTTTATTTGGCGGCAGTACCCGTTGAAGTAATGGCTAATGTAGTGGATTCAAATTTATTAGCAATTGATCCTACTTTACAAAGTATAAAAACCTTAAGTGAAGAAGTTTCGTGGATGAATGGCTCACAATTTTATTTAACAGAAGATATACAAATTTGCCAAGGCCATACCATTTATATTGATACACCTTGGGCGCTCACATCAATTTCACAAAAACAGTTTTGGCCTAATGTAAATTTGCAAGAATATGGCGATGGAAAAGTAAAAGGTATTTTATCGATTGATATTTCTAACTGGGATGCACCAGGAATTATATATAACAAACCTGCAAAAGAATGCAGTAAAACTGAAATTATAAAAGAAATTTGGGAGCAACTAAAAAAGAGTTTAAATGTAAACGGAACAATTGTTTTAAAAGATTCGCATTTACACAATTGGTATATTGACTCGGATATTGAGTTTGACATTCCCAAAAAAAATAAAGAACCTTTACTTGTAAATACAGTTAACTCATGGCAACTGCGCCCATTTGCTTATACACGCATACCTAATTTATTTTTAGCAAGCGATTACGTAAAAACATATACCGATTTAGCAACCATGGAAGGTGCTAACGAAGCCGCTCGCAGAGCGGTAAATTGCATTATTGATAGCTCTAAAAAAAGTGTAACCAAATGTAAAGTATGGGATTTACACGAACCTTGGATATTTACTTTATATAGATGGAGAGATAATAAACGATATGAAAAAGGCTTACCTTGGAACGAAAAACTACCCTTATTTTTTGAAACTATACAACGAGTTTTACTTTTTTTTAAACGATTATTTTAATATCTTAACACCATGCAAAACTGGTTAAATACACAAACTTATACCACATTAGAATTAAACTTATTTGGCGTAGGTGCATTTTTTTGGCTAATATGTTACCTATTTGTAATACGCGGTATTATTAAATATAAATTTGTTGGTATATCGGCAGGTGTAGTGGGCGCCAACATTGCGTGGGAGTTTTTATGGGCTTTTGTGTTTAAACAAGATATGGGGAAACTTTTACAAATTGGCTATTTGGGTTGGTTTTTATTAGATTGTTTTATTGTGTGGGGAATTTATAAATACGGTAGCAAACAAGTAAACGAAAAAGTAAAACCGCATTTTAAATTTTTATTTACGTTTTCAATAATTGGTTGGTTGGCAGTGTTGTACTTTTTTACTTACGGTTTTGTTTATGAAACTACTCAAATTGGTGCCAACTCGGCATACGCTATACAATTACTAATTTCGGTAAGTTGTTTATTAATGCTTATTAATAATCCAACTGAAAAAGGTATAAGTTATATTGCTGCTTGGGGAAGAACATTGGGCTCGCTATTTTGTGGCATTATGTGTATAATGCATTGGAAAGATAATTTATGGATACCAACGATGGTAGTGGTATATATGATTATTGATATTTATTATTTAGTAATGGCTACAAAAAAAATAAAAACAAACGGATTTTATTGGTAAAATGGAAAAAGTTATTTTAATAAAGAATGAACAAGAAAGGATAAAATTTATTAACCAATTTTGTTGTTTAACTGCACTTTTGTCAACTCCTTATCTCTATATTCTATCCACAAATAAACTTATTTTTTCTACTGGAATAATGTTTCTTATTATTCTTCTTTTTTTAGCATGTGTTTATCTTAATAAAAAAAATAAACCTAATTTTTCAAAAGCATTAGTAATTTTTACAACCAATTTTGCAGTAACTTATTTTTCTTTGCTACTAGGTTTTGATTCAGGCGTTCATCTTTTTTTATTTTCGGCACCACTCATTACCTATTTATTATTTGATTTTACTAAAAAAACAAACATAGTTATTACTATGACGGTTTACGCTCTAAATTTTTCAGCAATTTATATCATTAACAAATTAAATTTAGTTGAGCATGCCCAATTGCAAAATAATATTCATCAGCTTTTGTACTTTATGAACTTTTCGTTTAGCATTACGCTTTGTTTTTTTCTTATTATTTATTTTGCTAACAACAACTCGCTGTACATTAATTTATTAAGAGAAGCTAATATTACTCTTGAAACACAGCAAATTCAAATGCAAAATAAAATTATAGAAAATACCGAAACAAATAAAAAACTAAGCGAAACCTTAAAAGAAAAAGAAACGTTACTTTCGGAAATTCATCATCGGGTAAAAAACAATTTGGCGGTTATTTCAGGATTAATTGAATTACAAAATATACACGTAACTGATGAGTTGGCTTCTCGCATATTAAAAGAATCGCACAATCGTATTAAATCAATTGCTTTACTTCACGAAAAATTTTATGAAAGTAAACACATAGATTCTATTGAAATTCGCTCTTATGTTAACGAGCTTATACATCTAATAAAATTATCTTTTACCAATAATAATATTAAAATTCACACACAAATAGATAACATTGAATTATCCATGACGGAAGCCCTTCCGTTTTCATTATTACTTAACGAACTTATTACTAACTCGTATAAACACGCTTTTAAACAAAAAAAAGAAGGTAATATTTACATCACTTTTACAAAAACTAATAACGAGTATGTGTTAAATTATAAAGACGACGGCTTTGGCTTTGATGCAAAGGCAAGCTTTAAAGAAAAATCGTTGGGCATGAATTTAATAGAAGCCTTTTCTAAACAATTAAAGGCTAAAGCAATTTGGACATCTGAAATAGAAAAAGGGGTAGATTTTAACTTAAATTTTAAACACAAGTAAATGAAAAAAATCCTGATAGTAGAAGACGATTTTTTGTTAAGCATGATAAATACAAAATATATTGAAATGCTGGGGTATAAAGTAGTAGCTAGTGTTACTAACGGTATAGATGCTATTGAAGCTGTAAAGAAACATAGCCCCGACATTGTAATAATGGATGTGAGAATAGATGGAGAAATGAACGGAATTGAAACCATGGAAGAAATTTCTAAATTTTCGAATACGGCCGTTATTTATTTAACTGGCAATTCAGAAAAAGAATTTAAAGAACGAGCCGCTAAAACTAATATGTTGGCTTTTTGTGTTAAACCCGTACACTTTGAAGAATTAGCAGAAATTTTAAAAAACGAAAAATAATATCAATTATAATAAATAATCTAAATTGATTACATTTGTTTCTGAACATAAATTAAAACACTATCTATATATAGAATAATAAATGAATTGTATAATAATAGATGATGATAAAGTAGCCCAAAAAGTAATTCAGTTTTTAATTGCACAAACCTTTACTTTAAATATTATTGGCACATTTAATAGCGTTACCGAAGCACTACCAATTATTAATACAAAACAAGTTGATTTAATTTTTTTAGATATTGAAATGCCCGAAATTACTGGCATAGATTTTTTGAAAAATTTTAGCAACTTACCACAAATAATTGTTTGTTCATCACGTAAAGAATATGCCGCCGATAGCTATGAATTTAACGTAACGGATTACTTAGTAAAACCAGTTAGCTACCAACGATTTTTAAAGGCTATTGAAAAGGTAAAAAGTTTAAACGATGATTTTAAGCCTAACTTAATTAAAAACGATTCGTTTTTTATAAAAAATAAAGGCAGTTATATCAATGTAAATTCAAAAGATATTCTTTATTTCGAAGCCCTATCTGATTATGTAAATATTTATACTACAACAAATAGATACACGATTAGCTCTACTATGCGTTCCATTGAATCAAAATTAGCCTCTAACGAATTTATACGCGTGCATCGTTCCTTTATTGTAAGAATAGATAAAGTTACAACACTTGAGGAAGGACATCTTTTTATACGCGATAAATCAATACCCATTAGTAAATCGCATAGAAAAGATTTAACGAAAATATTGAGTTTTTTATAATTAGCTCATCACTCATACCATATTAAAAAAGAATTTTTTTAAAAACAACCCAAATAGTTCCATTCACAGATAAAATAGTTCCATTTAACGACTTTATTATTTAATAAGCATTCTATTCTTTTACTTTATTAGGATAAAAACCTAAAACAGTTTAGTATTATGAATAAAGTTTATTTATTTTTTGTTTTTCTTTTAGTACAGTGCGCTTTTTTTTCTCAATCATTAGCAAATTATTCCTCTGTTAGAAATACTGGAATTGCCTACACATCAATAAATGCTACAGGCAATGCCTTTAACAATTGGCGTAATACTACTGCATATACACAAGATGATAACCGATCAGATTTTACAGATATTGGATTTGATTTTTGGTACGATGGTGTGCGTTACACAAAATTTAGTGTTTCAACTAATGGCTATTTAGATTTTTCGTCAACCAATGCTGATGGTGGCCCAACTTCTGGCGCTTATGGATACGATAATACAAGCTTTACAAATTTTAGTAACCTTACTGGTACTGCTATAGCCCCTTTTTACGACGATTTAACTGCACAAGGCGGTGTAAACCCATTAGGTACTAGTATTAAATATTACCTTTCTGGCAGTGCACCAAGCCGCACACTTACTATTGAATGGATAAACATGGCAGTGTATTTAAATACCACGCCAAGCCTTAATTTTCAAGTAAAATTAGTTGAAACCACAGGGCAAATACTAATTAATTACGGTACTATGAATACAGGTACACAATTATTTTCTTACAGTATGGGTTTAAATAGCCCAAGCTTTGCAGGTACAGTACCTAATACAGCGGAGTTAAAAGAATTACAAACCGTAAATGCCAATACATTTAATAACACAATACAAGATGGTTTATCGACCATGCCAACTGCAAACTCGCAATATATTTTCACCTCTCCAATACCTACACCTACAACTGGAGCCCTTACATTTTCGGGTATTTCACAAAATAGCATGACTTTAAATTGGACAAATTGGGCTACCAACGAAGTAGGTTATGTTGTATATCTATCTACCGATGGCGTAAATTACACTTATTATGGGCAAACCCTCGCTAATGCTGTAACATTAGCCGCTACTGGTTTATTACCTTTAACTAACTATTATTGGAGGTTGTGTGCCGTAACCGAAGGCTATCTTAGCGCCCCAATTAATGGCACACAAGCCACTACCGCTGGGGGCAATAAAGTATCGCTTATATCTGGTAACTGGAATACTGCCACCACATGGTCGCCCACAGGTGTACCCGTTGCTGGCGATAACGTCACCATATCTAACGGACATTTAGTAACCATTAATACTGCCGCTCAATGTAATATACTAAACGTAGGCGCTGGTTCTGCCGCTACTTTACAATTTGGTACTACTACTGGGCAAAGCTTAGTAATTAATAATAATTTAATTATAAACCCAAATGCTAATTTTATAGTTGACCCAACAGCATCAGCAACTCACTCAGTTTATTTTAGGGGCGATGTAACCAATAATGGTGTTATAAATTTTGCAACAGCTACAGCTAATTTGTGTAATGCTTTTTTTATTAAAACAGGTAATCAAAATATTTTAGGAACTGGAACTACTACCAAATTTAATTTAATGCAATTAAATATGGGTACTACCGCAAATAATGTATTAGATATTACATCGTCAAACTTCTCGGCGCCATTAAATTTTTTATCACTTGTTAATGGTACATTTAAGCTATCAACGCCAAATACACTAAGTTTAGTACCTTTTGTTAGTCCCGTTACGTTAAGCCAATATACAGGCCTTTGGCTTAATGCTGCTAATGCCGTAGTTACCGTAAGCACAGGTATTACATGTTCAGGAAAAGTAACCGTTACAAACGGCACCCTTAATATAGGAAGTTTGGTTAATCAAGATTTTTTATCTTCAGGTGGTACCTTTAGTATAACTGGTGGTGTTGCAAATATTGCGGGTAAATATTATTCTACAGGTTTAAATAACTTAAGTTATTTTAGCATTAGTGGTGGTACTTTAACTGTGCCAACAATCTCATCAACAAGCACTACTGATGCTCCTTTTCAAATTGCCGGTGCAGGTTCAAAATTTGATATGGCAGGAGGCTTAATTATTATACCTCGCGAGGGCGGCCTAGGCATTCAAAATTTAGGTTTTATGAACACTGGTGGTACTTTAGGCTCAGTAACTGGAGGTACACTTCAAATTGGCAATTCTACTACACCTGCTAGTCAAACAATAAGCATTAACTCAAGTGCCCTAATAGCAAATGTGTTAGTTAATAGCGGTAATGCAATTGCAAAAGTTAGCACTAACCCTTTATCGGTAGTTAATAATATTACCATAGCAAGTGGTACGCTAAATAGTAATGCCACTGACATAGCCTTAGGTGGTAATTGGAATAATGTAGGTGGATTATTTTTGCCCACAACATCAACTGTAAATTTTAATGGTACTACTGCTCAAAGTATTTTTAAAACTGGTGGAGAAACTTTTAATCATTTATATTTTACTGGTGCAGGCCTAAAAACATTAGCTTCTCCTATAAAAACTATTGGTAATTTTTCGGTTAATGCCGGTTCGTATTTTGATGTAAGTGCGTTTAATTATTCTGTATTAATAAATGGAAATTTTTTAAACAATGGTAATTACAATGCACGTGCCGGGGTAACTACATTTAGCGGGACTGTTGTCCAAAACATTGGAGGGCTTTCTACTACTAATTTTTACGATATTACTTTAAATAACACTACTGGTGCCACCCTTACAAATGCCGAAAATTTAGTAGGAACCTTAAACTTAAAAAATGGTGCATTTAATACTAATGGTAAAGTATTTACTATGATTTCAGATGCAAATGGCACAGCACGTATTGCCGCACTAGCGGGTACGGGCGATATAGTTGGTAATGTAACTGTACAACGTTTTGCACCAGGTGGTACTACCGGTTGGACAAATATTGGTACACCCATATCATCGGCGTTAACCTTTGCCGATTGGAATGACAATATACCTATTAGTTGCCCTATTTGCCCACAAGGCACTGCAGGTGGTTTTACTTCTATATATGATTATGACGAAACTGCAATTGGCTCCTACTCAAACCCTATAGCTTATGTACCTATTAATAACATTACCGACCCTATTAAGCCTCTAAAAGGATATTGGGTGTATTTAGGTAACGGCGCTGTAACCACTTCAAACATTACTATTGATGTAACCGGTACTGTTAATAAAAATAATATTGCCATTAACTTAATGTATACAAATACAGGTTCGGCCGCCGATGATGGTTGGAATTTAATAACTAACCCTTATCCATCGGCTATTAGTTGGGCATCATTAAAAGGCACTACTACTAATATTGATAATGCTATTTATGCCTACAACCCCGATTTAAATGGTGGTGCTGGTGGAAGCGCTACTTACGTTAGTGGCATTAGTAGCCCTGCAGTTGGCAGTGGTGGTATTGGCGATGTAATACCAATGGGGCAAGGCTTTCAGGTACACGTTACCGCTGCAACTACATTAAATGCTAAAGAAATAAATAAAGTAGCAGGTAACCCCACATTTTTAAAAACAAATGCGGCTACAAGTAGCGCTAGTCAA
>JAYTRS010000526.1:0-2775 GCA_043746065.1 Bacteroidota bacterium
TCCCACCAAAATGTTACTTGATTAGTTGTAGTTATTAAATTATCTGCTGGCGCATTTACAGTTATCGTTTTATCTTTAATATTTTGCACTACAAAATCCTTTTTACAGGCATACAATAAAGCAAATAAGCCTAATGTAAAACCAATTACAATTTTTTTCATACTGTAAATTTTAATATTATTTAATTTTTTGTTCAAATGATTGGGTAATAATGGTTAAGTATAAATTCTTTTTTTTGGTTTGTAAATCTTTAACAGAGTAAAACTTAGTAGACATTATTTTAGCAACATACTTATAATCAACTTCTAATTTGTTTAGTAAAGATAGTAAATTATTAAAATTTCCACGAATGGTAAAGGTATTGGTTTGCACCTTTAAATTATCATTTTTAAACGAAGAGTTAGTTGGAATTTCAGTTACCAAACAACTATTTTTATCTGCAAAATCAGAGATAAAATCGGTTAGTTTATCACGCACAGCAATAGAATCGCTTTTAGAATAAGCCTTTTCAAACTCAGCCATTTTTGCTTTTAGGGCGGGTAATTCTTTTTCTTTTTCTTTTAACCACGATAATTTTTGCTCTTTTTCCTTAATGTCAGCCATTACTTTAAACGTGTCTGAAAAACTAAATTGATAGCCTACAATTAAAAATAATACTAGGCTCGCAAAGAGCAAGTAGCATTTTTGATTATAATTTAGTTTATCTAACATTACTCAGTAATTAATCTAATTTCAAAATTTGGCAAAATACCCTCGTTATTGTATGAAAATTTTTCTAAAGCGACACCTTTTATAAATTTTTGCATTTTTAAAACGTTTACCCACTCGTTTATTATTGAACTTTTATTGCAATTACCTTTTAGTACTAAATGTTTATTTTCAAAAGTTACCAAACTATCTTCGCTCTCATCTGTATCTACTTTTGGATTAAAATAAAATTCGCTCAGGCTAACTTCATCAGGTATAGTCATTGCAATTTTATCAGCATACTCGCTTAATTTATTTTTATTGAGTACACCTGCATTTTCAATTAAATCTTTCTTTTTTTGGTAATCGTTTAATAGCTGATTTATTTGTTCGTACTTACCTTGATACACGCCTAATTCTGTTTCCAACTTATTATTTTTATCAAAATAAGTAGTGTAAAAAAGTACGTTTGTAATGGCTAAAACAAAGGCTATGACTACTACGCCAATCATTAAAAACCTAAATTTATTTTTTTGTAAATGGTTATTTTCTATACCAACTAACTCTTGGTTTTCTGTTTGGGTAATTTTTGTTTGTGTTAAATAGCTTAAGCCTGCTGCAAATCCCAAGGTATGATTGGCATTAAATACAATATCATCTATTTTTATGGTACTATTTTCGTTAATGATTGTTGTAATATTTTCAACGGTATTATTTGTTATTTCAGCAGTATGAAAGGTACTAGGCAAACTGTTATAATTATCCCACAAAGGTTGTAAACCAACAATAGTTGGTGCGCCAATGTAGAGGTTTGCTACATCGTATTTTTTTGTTTTAAGATGCGTTACAATATGTAAAATATGTTCTTTACGGCACAGGGCAATAAACGCTGTGGTAGAATTTTGTTTATAGAGTTGAACAAAAAACTCGGTAGTGTTAATGGTAGGTAAATTATTTTTTATGATTTGCTCAAAACTTTGATCAGATTCGGTATTTAATACAATCTTTTTTATAATTATTCCTTTACCATTTGCAATAAGTACTAGAGGAATTTTATTTTTTAAAATAATTTTTGGAAGCTCTGAAACATCGTTGCAGCTACCTTTTTCAGCAAGTTCGAGCTTGTTATTTTTGTTCTTAAAATAGGTGTAATGATAGTTTGTACCATTATCTGTAAAAGCTAATTCAATGGCGCAAATCTCCGATTTTACGAGATACTTTTTGGGTATCCATTTATCCCAAAACATATTAGCTGTATATAACGGTTGGCTTAATAAAAATGGTTAATTTATTATCTGATTTAGACTTGGTACGATTACCAAAAAACCATCTTAAAATTGGAATACGAGATAAAAAAGGTAAGCCCGAACCACTGTTATTTACTTGTTTTTCTTCTAATCCACCTAACATAATCATTTCGCCATTTTTTACACGTACTAAGGATTGAAAATCTCTATTAATAGTGCCTGGAGGGGCTGTGTTAGAAACTCTTTCGGTAAAACTAGATTGTTTTACGTTTATGGTCATAGTGATTTGCTCATCGCCCGAAACTTGAGGATCAATCGTAATTGCTAAATCAGCATTAACGGCTTTCCAAACTTGGGTTTGTAATATGTTTTGTTGCGTACCTGGTTGGCTAACCAAATTATTATTCACTTCTTGATAGTATTGTGTTTGCCCAACACTTATTTTTGCTTCGTGTCCATTAAGTGTCGCTATTTGTGGAGTAGAGCGTAATTTTAAGATGCCATTCGATTCCATAGCTTTTAAGTTAATATAAAAGTTGGGTGTAACGTTGCCTAAATTAATAATGCCTAAACCGTTAATGCCGCTAATTAAATTACTTATGGAGTTTGAGTTTAACGATATGTTATAATCTGGTAATAATGTTCCGCCAGTTGTACCTGTTTTAGTACCCAAGCCTGCTGAAATACCAGCAGATAAGGAATTACTTTTACGTACATCGGCAATAATTACCTCAATATGAATCATAGGCACAACCAAATCAATTTGGCGTAAAAACGTTTCTAATTCGTTAATACGGGGTTGAGATCCGCTTACAATTAAACCGTTTAAACCTTTAAACAC
>JAYTRS010000527.1:0-8673 GCA_043746065.1 Bacteroidota bacterium
GAATATTGTTTTCATCACTAATGGAAGAGAGTTGTGAATATAGCCTTAGTTTAGTAGTATCGGCTGTGCTATTTTTTAAAAGTAGGTTTAACGAATCAATTTGCTTTTGGGAAAATAGTTGTACACTAAAAATAAATAAAAATATACAGCAACTTTTATACATTGGCTTGTTGTTATTAAAACGTATTTATGGGCTTAATAAATTCTTGATTATTAAAATGTATAAATTCTAAAATAGCCTCTTTACCCATTTTTTTTTCGGATGAGGTAGTAAATGTATTTGGTAACTCTTCCCAATGCACTAATAATTTAGTTTCAATGGCGTTTATGTTTCTAATTAATTCGCTTTTACTATTTTTATCCGCTTTGGTATAAATAATGCTATAAGGTATTTCTTTTTCTACACACCATTCCATAAATTCTAAATCAATTAATTGCAAAGGTAAACGGCTATCTATTAATATAAATAAGCATTTTAAATTTTCGCGCTTTGTACAATAATCAATTATTAATTCCGAAAATTTATCACGATTGGTTTTACTAGTTTTTGCATAACCATAGCCTGGCAAATCTACCAAATGCCAATTAGCATTTATTAAAAAAAAATTTATTAGTTGCGTTTTACCTGGCGTACTCGATGTTTTGGCTAACTTATTATTATTGCACAACATATTTATAAGCGATGATTTGCCAACGTTACTTCTGCCAATAAAAGCATATTCGGGTAAGGTAGATTTGTTACAATCGCTTAGTTTTGATGCACTTTTTACAAATATGGCGGTTGAAATTTGCATAATTATATTACTCCTTTTTCTTTTAAATATGAATTAAAATGGCGTTCTTTTTTACTTAGGTACACATCATTAATGGTTACTAAAATGCCTGTTTCTTCTACCCCGCCAAAGGTAGGGTTTATAGCAGTACCAAAACTTTTCATGGTGGGGCTTAAATTCATATACGCATTTACTAATGGGGGTATGTTTTCGCCCAAAGCCCGTACGTTTTTATTTAATAGTGTGTGCCCTGCTTTATAATCTAAATTTTTTAATTCGTTTACAAACGCTGTCGTATCGGTTTTTAAACTCACGCTATGTATTGGCGTTACTAAATTTTCGGTATCGGGAAAATAAAATTTTAAAAATGCTAAAATATAATCGCGCGCTTGTACATTAAAATCGGTGTACATGGTTACTTTACCGTAAAAATGTTTTTGGCTGGGGTTATCTAAAACAATAGCACCCAAGCCATCCCACAAATTATCTAAACTAAATAAACCTTTTCTATACTGTTCGCTAGGTTGGTAAGCGGGTTGTATAAACGAGCGTCCCAATTCAATCGTTTCACTTAAATAATTTTTATAAAACGTATCGCTAAAATTAAACAACTCGGTAGTTGCTAAATTTACTTTGCCATTAATATACTCTGCATCTTTACACAAAATAAAACGGTAAGCACCTACAATTTGTTGGTCTTCGGGGTTCCAAACTATTAATTGTTGGTAAGGGTGTGCGCTTGTATCAAACTCATCAATATCAATTTCTTTACCTGTACCTCCGCCTGCGTGCCTAAAGGTAACTTCGCGCAATCTCCCAATTTCGCGCATTACGTTTGGTGAATTATGATGTGTAATTATATAAATTTGGTTATGGCCATTATTAGTTTTTCGAACATAGCGCCCCTTTGTTAATTCGTTTAACAAGGCTTGTTTACTAACGGCTTCAATAATGGTTTGCATAAATAATGGCTATTTGCCTGTTTTTTAATTTTATTACAACAAATTTATAATTTTAAACGTACAATACCGTTTAAATATACATTAAAACAATTTTTTTTGTAATTTTATTAAAAATAATATAAAAATGTTTAGCCTTAAAAATAGTTTTTTAATTGTACTACTTATTATTTCGAATGTAATATGTTGCCAAACTACGCATTATGTATTTACAATTTCAAAAACAAATGTGTATTGTAGTAAAGGCGCTGCGGGCATACAAATAGATAGCTTAAAAACAAACGATACCTTAACAATTACTTGGAGCAATGGGCAAACAGGCGTAACAAGTATTAGTAATTTAAATGAAGGCGACTATAATGTACACGTGGTTATAAAAAATAAAAAAGATACTACCCTAAATTTTAAAATTGATAAAGAGGAATGCCCCGTAGTAATTAGCAACCATTTTACACCCAATGCTGATAATTATAACGATACCTGGCAAATTAGCAATACCCCCAGTTACCCAAACTTAGAAATAGTAGTGTTTAATAAATGGGGGCAACAAATACATATACAAAAAGGTACTTACACCCCTTGGGATGGCACATGGAACGGTCTAAAGGTGCCCGATGGTACGTATTACTATGTTTTTTACTTTGAACAGGGTAAAAATAAAACTTTAAAAGGCGATGTTACTATTTTACGTTGATAAAAAAATACTTTAAAATATTATTTTTTGTATGTACTGCACATGTTTGTATGGCGCAACAATTTCCGCAATACACCCAATTTATATTTAATAAAATTGGCTATAGTCCTGCTGCCAGTGGCACATCCGTCAATGCGCCCTTTGAGTTAATTTTTGGCGCACGCACCCAATGGGTGGGTGTAAGCAATAACCCAAAAAGTGGCTTTGTATCGTTTAACTATAATTTTGTACCCCAACGCAGTTACAGCAAATGGCACAATGTAGGTATTTATATAGACCAAGACCAAAACGGAAATTTTGTACACAACGATGTATGGTTAAGTTATACTTTTCATTTATTACTATCGCGCAAATGGTTACTATCTACCGGTATTTTTGCAGGTATAAAACAATACCGAATTACAAAAAGTAATTTAGATAGAAACGACCCTGCTGTTTCTGGAAGCTCCAACGCATTAATTGCCTTACCCGATATTATGCCTGGCATTAGACTATCCAATAAAAAAATATTTGTTGATTTAAGCTTACCACAAGTAAGTATTTTTTCGCAACGGGGCATTGGTGGTAAAATTGGAAGCCCATCAAAAGTTATACCACAATACATTTTAAGTGTGGGTAAAAAAGGCAAGTTTAACGATTATAATACCCTACAAGTTGCTATCAACCTACATGGTTCGTTTGTGGGTTTACCATCGGTAGAACTAAATGCTATGAACTATTACGATAAGCGTTTTGCATTTGGTATGAGTGTAAGAAGTAAAAATTTTGTAAGTGCCATTGTGCAATTTAGATTATTAGGCACCGTAAATGTGGGTTTAGCTTACGATTTATCAATCAATAAAATGTTTAGGGCATCGCCCAATACTGGCGAAATAATGATAAGCTTTAGCCCTATTTTTGGTGGCGAACGTGTTGAAAAAACTACTGTACGTGTGGTAGATGAATGCTCGTTTTAAAAAATTTAGATACTTATTTTAAAAAAATTCTCTCCACTAATACTAAGGTTTAAACCAACTGCTGTACATTAAATAATTATTGGCAATTCTATCAATTTCGCCATGTATTAATTCTTGGCTAATGTCTTTTATTTTTTTGGCAGGTACACCCGCAAATATACATCCAGATGGCACAATTGTACCTTCGGTTACCACAGCCCCTGCGGCAATAATAGTATTGCTACCAATTTGGCAATTATCCATTACAATAGCTCCCATACCTATTAATACATTATCATCTACCTTACAACCATGCACTATGGCATTATGCCCTATTGATACATTATTGCCCAAAGTAACTGTAGTTTTTTTGTAGGTGCAATGCAGTACTGCACCATCTTGTATATTAACTTTATTACCTATTCTAATACTATTTACATCGCCACGCACCACCGCATTAAACCAAATACTACAATCGTTACCCATTTGCACATCGCCTACAATAGTAGCATTTGGGGCTATAAAACAGTTAGTGCCAAAGCTTGGCATAATATTGTTTACTGGTAAAATTACTGGCATACTTAATTTTATTACTGATTAAAAATTAAAGATATATAATTAGAATTAAAAAAATTAATTTATCTTTACCCCATAAAATGAATTTTACACGAATTAATATTTTTTCCTACCGACGTACGATGCCTTGTATGTGCTGGTATTTTCGTATTAGCTAATACCCGTTTAGCTTTTTTTTAATTTATTTACCCCCCTTTTAAATTTTTTACAATGTTACAAATCGATGTTCAAGAACAAATTCTTGATAAATTAAATGCCTTAGTAGTTGTTTTAAATAATAACGGTAGTGCTGAATACATTAGCCAATCGGCTGCACAATTGTTGGGTTACCAACCTAACGATTTAATGGGGAATAATTGGTGGGAAGTGACTCGCTTTAATGAACCCGATGGCCAACAAACCAAAAATAAAATTTTAAAACTATTTAATAAAGGAATGGGTACCACCGAAACCTTTGAACATTTATTTAAAACAGCTACAGGTGCTAAAAAATGGATACGTTGGAATGTGTCGTACCTCAACGATACTCAATTAATTGGTGTGGGTTATGATGTTACCGATAAAAAACTTGACGAACAAAAACTTTTACAATCTAATAAAAAATTATTAGAAAAAAATAGTTCTATAACAGATAGTATTTTTTATGCCCAACGCATTCAACAAAATAGTTTGCAAAGCGCCGAGTATATATATAATGTGTTTAATACCAATTTTGTATTGTACAAACCTAAAGATATTGTAAGTGGCGATTTTTACTTTTTTTATCAAGATGAAGATACAAAATATGCGTTGGCTATTGATTGTACCGGCCATGGTGTGCCTGGGGCCATGATGAGTATGGTTGCTAATTCTATAATTAAAGAAGTGCTATTAAACAAAAAATTAAAATCGGCATCGCAAATTTTATACGAATTAGATAAAGAATTATTTAAAAGCATAAACTCTTATGGTAGTGAAATTAGTAGCGATGGTATGGATGTTGCTTTAGTTTGTATAAACAAAAAAAGTAATCGTTTACATTTTGCTGGTGCATTTAGGCCATTGCTAATTGTGCGTACTATGGCGGGCACTGCTACCTCACAAATAATTGAATTAAAAGCCAACCGCTATCCCTTGGGTTTTTATAAGGATGTAAATAAAGTATTTGAAGAGCAGGTGATTTTATTACAACCTAATGATACTATTTATATGTTTACCGATGGATATACCGACCAATTTGGGGGCGAACGTAATAAAAAATTAAATCGTAAAAATTTTAAAGACTTATTATTAACCATTGCCGATATGCCCCTAAATGAACAAGAGGCTTTTTTAGATTATTCGTTAAATAACTGGAAACAAGATAACGAACAAACGGATGATATATTGGTAATAGGAATAAAAATTTGATGTTGAGGGTATGATTCTATAAAAATAAAAAAGCCGTTTTAACTTAAAGTTAAAACGGCTTTTGTGTAGTTAAACAAATTTATGCGGCTTGTTTTTTAATTTCTTTAATTCCTTTTGCGCTATCAAACATTTTTTGAGTCGCTTCTTTGCTTAAAGGCTCTGTTTCGGTGCTTTTAGTATCTTCAATACTATAATCTGTGTTTCCAATTTTTTGATTAATTATAAAATGATACTCCGGCTTTGTAATTTCGCTTTCCCAAAAAATAGCAGTTGGCTCATCCGTAATAAACGATTTAAACTTATTTACCTCATCGCCTTTAATATCTGTTTTTTTCATTTCAATGTCAGCAGATTGTTCGTTAATGGTAATTGCAAACGTGGTGCCTACTTTAATATCTAATGCGCCAGATGTTTGTTCGGCAACAGTTAATTTAGCTTTAGTAGTATCGGGCACAAAAATAGCAAACGATTTTCCGAATTTAGATAAATCTAAAACACTCATGCCTTCGGGTGCAACAATAGCATCTTCTTTCTTTTTATCGCCACAAGCTATTAATACAGTTGCAATAATAACTGCCGAAAATAAATTAATAATTTTTTTAGTCATAATAAGTTTTTGTTTTATAAATTAGTTTATAATGTAAATATAAAATTAAATTTTTGTTTGTAAAATATAATTAGCATTATATAGAGTTAATGCAACTATATATTATTACACTTTAATATGTTACCTAATGGTTAATATTTAAAAGCGTATTTTTTAAATTATATTTTGTGGCATAGAAAAATAGTTGATAAATCTATTTTTAATTATAAAAGCCCTACTGTCTGGGTAGGGCTTTGCGTGTAGTGATGTAGCGTTAAACAAAAAACCCCGCTAATGCGGGGCTTTTATTACTTTTTCTTAGCAGCTTTTTTTACTGCTTTTTTTGCTGCTTTTTTAGGAGCTGCTTTTTTTACTGCTTTTTTTGCTGCTGCTTTTTTAGGAGCTGCTTTTTTAGCTGTAGCTTTTTTAGCTGGTGCTTTTTTTGTTGCCATGGTTATTTTGTTTTATGAGATTTGTTGATACGAAGTAAATAAATTATTTAATGTTATCATTATATTATCATTTTATTTTTTCAACAATGAATTGTTGAAATTGTTAATAGCGTAAATTACAATTGAATTTTAAAACCACAGTATGCATACTTAAATGATATTGTAAAAATTAATTTCGCTTTCACGTATTGATTTTATTGGCATTACAGGCTATTTACTATTTTTTAAAGAACAAATTAATATTCTATTTTTAAAAGTATAAATCTTTTTTGCGCTAAAAAATAAATTATTCTTTTATTATAATTTCTTCTTCCACTTCCCAATCGGATACAATTTTTATTGCTTTTGGATAGATAATGATGTGTTCGGGTTGTTTTTTAAGTAAATAATTTCCCGTATTCCATTTATTATCTTCGTTATCATCAAATATAATTTTTACTTTATAGGTAGCGGGTAAAACATCAATAAAATCAATAGTTACAGCGTTACTACTGGCCAAACCCAATTGCAAAAAATGTTCTCTTACAACCTGTTCTTTATCGTTTATTAATTGAATAATATAGTTTTGTTTTTTATTTAAAAGCAATTTTAAAATTAATTTACCAAAATCTGTTTTGGTTTCGGTTTTAAAATTTATGACTACACTATCGTTATATAATTTGTTTTCTGAATAAAAGGCAGCCGAATCAATTTTAAGTTTATAATTTACCGCTGACTTAAATTTAGTTGTTAGTTGTAGCTTGTATGGGCTTATCCACCTGGCGTTTACAGGCATTTTATTTATTGCACTATCTTCCTTACTAGTAATTTTTAGTTTACTTAAGTTTGTTTTTAACGTATCTATTAAACTTAAAAAGTTAAGTTGTAAATTAGTATTAAATGGTAAATTATTGCCAGTAAGGTTAAATTTTAATAGTGGGTACTTTTTAAGTTTAGTGTTTTGTTTGGGTAAAATAATATTTAGCGTATCTATTTTTTTAGTAATTAAATTATTACTTAGCAATTTTAAGGTATCGCTTAGTGTTTTATAATACACCTCAATAGTGTCTCTTTCTATTGAATTTAAAGGAAAGTAAAGGTTTTTAGCATCCGTATTATTTAATGCCGAAGCTACTATTTTACTCTTTTTATTTAAAATAATGGCAGAGTAACCGTAATAAGGCGACACTATTTTTTTTACAAATACTTTACTAGGATCTTCTTGAAAAGCGATTAATTTAATGCTTGTATCTTTATTTAATATCAAATTAGTAGTTCTTATTGCTATTTTTTCTGTTTCGCCATCATATAAGTAATTTTTATTTTTATCTGTAAATGCAATTACTTTAAATTGGTTGTAAGGTAAATTCTCAAATATAAATTCGCCATTTTCGTTTGTTTTGCTCACATAGTTGGGTGTAGAGTTATAACATAGGCTATCTTGTATGGTATTGCTATCATACAAACCAACTAGCATATCGGCAACTGGTTTTGCATTAAATTCTTCAAATATGGTACCGGTTAATTTTAATGTATCAATAAAACTTGTGGTACTAAACACATAATTAAAATTAGTAAGTATATTTCCTTCATGGGCATCAACTATTGCTTTACCAAAATAAAAACGATAGGTTGTGTTTGGTAATAGTTCTTCTTTTTTTAATTTTATTTTAATTGTTTTGCCTTCGGCCACAATTTCAGGCTCCGTTTTTAATTTGGGCGATACTAATAGCTGATTTTTTAAATCTTTTAATTGTATAAATTCATCAAACTGTAAGGTAATAATATCTAATTTAAAATTTAAAGCTTTGTTAATTGGTAATGCCTGGGTTAGCTTTGGGGGTGTAACATCGCGTGCGCCACCTGTTAAAGGAGAGATTTGTGCGCATTTAGTAAACACACATACTGTAATTAAAACAATTACTATTTTTAAAAAGGGCATTTTCATTTATAGTGTATAAAAGTAATTACAATATTTTATTTAACCGTATCTTTAAAAAAGCATTTTGGTACATTATTACATAGGCATATTTAAAAAATTATCGCTTTATAAAGTTTTTAATTTTATAAAATTGTTTTTTGGCTTTTACTATTCGCGCTTAATAAATAAACCCAAACAGTTTGGTTTGCCAGTAGCCATTAGTATTGAGCCCACCACCAGTTGTAATTTACGTTGCCCACAATGCCCAAGTGGCTTGCGCGAGTTTACACGCCCAACGGGTATGTTACAAACTAATTTGTTTGAAAAAACAATTTTACAATTAAAAAATCATTTACATAGTTTAACATTTTATTTTCAGGGAGAGCCCTACCTAAACCCTAATTTTTTA
>JAYTRS010000528.1:0-2774 GCA_043746065.1 Bacteroidota bacterium
GCAGTACCATTACTGCCATTAAAACAACTTACCGATGTGCTTGCAATAGCGGGAGTAAACTGACTTGGCGCAATTACTAACGCAGTGGCAGAGGCTGTACATGCAGGCGAAAATACGGTTAACGTATAAATACCACTTGTAGCAGTTGGTAATACTTGGTTAGCTGTTACTAACGTTGGAGTGCTATAACCACCTGGTCCCGTCCACGAATAGGTTATGGGCGCTGTTGAAAAACCTGACATGGCTACTAAACTTAACGATGTACTCACGCCAGATAAAACACACGAACTAGTAGCAGCAGCTGTTACGCTACACACACAGTTAATTGCAAAAGTTTGTGTATAAACTGGGCCACATGGCGCATTAATTTGAGCGAATAAAGTGTAAGTACCATTAGATAAATTAGTTGCTGTATTAGTTAGTAATGCACTATTACTAGTAAGACTTACAACGGTGCCGCCCGAATTAGTCCAAGAGTAGGTAATAAGGGGTGCTACTATACTCGTAGTTAAAGAACCTACTGCTGTTCCATTGCTGTTACCCACACACACAGGAGTTACAGATAACTGCACTTGTGTACACGTATTACTATTTATAGCAGAGTAAACGCCACCAAAACCGCTACCACTAACATATAATGAGTTTGAGCCTTCAACATATTTAATATCAAAAACATACTTATTAGGGGTTGTAGCACCTAGTGGAATTGAAGGTAGGGCTGAAAACGATATACCATTAAAATTATAGGATTGAATGATATTATTACCACCAATATAAATATTATCACAATTATCCACAGCAATTCCGCCTTCAATCATTAAAGCATTTCCAGCAACGGCTATTGAAGTTAAAGGCGCACCCGTTGTTTTATTATATGCTTTTATGTTTAAACCGTTATAATAATAAACATAATTATTACTAGCAGCCAAACAGTTGTAGCCATTAGAAAATGATGTTGGCATAGCCGAACCTACGTAGTTTTTATTATTACTTTCTTGCATATTAGTAAAGCCACTGGGCTGTGTCCAAATATTACCATTAAATGCTGCATTAATTTTTAATATTTTATCGTTTAACGAAGTTTGACTTCCGTATATAATGTAAATTGCACCTTGTGGATCTGATGTTTGGCACGCTATATCTTGCTGGCTGCCTCCAATTCCAGAAAAATTTTGCAAACTTACAACGCCTGTACCTTGATTTAATTGACCACCCGAAATATTTACACCCGATATTGTACCCCCTAAACCAAATATTTGACCAGTAGCACAATTATAACCAAATTCCCAATTCTCATTCCAAGTATTATTACCAATACTTATAAAGTTATCATAAACGCCATTTGCATCAATTCTTACAATTCTTGCACCAACACCATTATTAAATCCCTCACCCTCAAAAGATTTTCCGGTAGTTTTATCTACTATAAAATTTCCACAATATTTACTACTAGGTATTGAGCCTAAAGATGACCAGCTTTGAGAAGCTACAACACCACCAAATGTCCACAATAAAGCTCCAGCTGGAGAATATTTCGAAATTAAAAAAGGGCCCGATCCACCAAAAACATAATAATTTCCGGCATAATCAAAGTCTACATCGTATCCATAATTATTTGAAACAAGCGGCGTAATGCTAACCCAAGGATCAATAACTAACTTTTCATTTGTATTATAACCATTTGGAAAGGTAAAGCCAATTATACCTTCGCTTACTACAAAATTAGTAATTACTTGTTGGTTGTTTTGAAAGCTAATTGGAGCGTATTCAATAATATCTTCTAAAGGAGTTTTTATAACAACATTACCTTTTTTAATAGAAATGGCTTTTACATCGCCACTGTATTTAATTTTCACATCGTTTACATTTGCGCCTGCGTGTAAAATTACATTGTATTTTATACCATTACTTTTTTCGTTAGTAAAAACATACTCAATATCAATATTATTATATACGTTTTTATAGGTAATTTTTTTTAAACAATTTGCTTTAAAATCGCCGTAAGACATGTAATAACTTTGTTTTTCACTTTCTTCAATCTGAATATTAGCGTTACAATTTTGCCAAGTAACATTTACAAAATATTTGTTTGAGGGTTTTTCGATAATTTTTTTACCATGCTCTAAATCTTCTTTCTGTCTTTCGGTTAGGGGAAATTGCTCTTCAATAAAATAGGTAAGTCCAGTGGTTTTAAAATACACTTTTTCGCCATTATTTTCATAACCATATTTTATATCTTGCGGATTTGCTATAGTATTTGCATACTGTCCTTTATTCTCTACAAATACACGTTGCCCAAAAATATCGCCACTTACAACAAATTTATTATGTTGCGCAATACTTAAAAATGGAATTGATAATACTGAAAATAAAATAATAAATTTTTTCATTTGATATATTTTAAAATAATAAGCCTAAATATACTGCAAACTCATTTATATGTTGTTATTATTGCCTAAGTTTAAGTGGTATCTCACTCATTTAAATAGACATTTTTTAGGTATTTTTATGCTTTTAAAGTATTTAATACTTTTTGATTCCTTCTGATTTTTGTATTTTAACAAATAATAGATCGAACTATTTCTTTAAAATATTGCCATTTACTATAAAAAACGAAATTTTTTAATGATGTATCCATTTAAATAATGCATTGTTGATACACGATTCAATCAAATAACAATACAAAAAATTAACAAGCAAGCTTGAGCAAATTAAATACCAAAGAAATTAAAATTAATTACTCTACCTATTAAGAGTTACATGTCCAGTTTTAA
>JAYTRS010000529.1:0-2774 GCA_043746065.1 Bacteroidota bacterium
GTTAGTTGATGAAAATAAAATTCCTTTACAAATTTTTGGAAACCATAATTTAATGAATTTAAACGGTGCACGCTTGGTGTGTAATAAAATAAATATTAGCGATGCTCAATTTTACGAAGCTATTCAATCGTTTAAAGGCGCAGCAAAACGTTTAGAATTAGTGTATAAAACTAATAATTTTAATTTTTATAAAGATTTTGCACATTCTCCCTCAAAACTAAAAGCAACTACCGATGCGGTGAAACAACAATTTACAAACCGTTATACTGTTGCCTGCATGGAGTTACATACCTTTAGTAGCCTTACCGAAGAATTTTTAAACGAGTACAATGGTGCCATGAATTTGGCCGATGAAGCCATTGTTTACTTTAACCCTCATACTATTGCCCATAAAAAATTAAAAGAAATTACGCCAGAGCAAGTTCATAAAGCGTTTAACAGAAACGACTTAAAAGTATTTACAAAAAGTAGCGATGTTACTGATTATTTAAAATCAATCAACTGGAAAGACAAGGTACTGTTAATGATGAGTAGCGGAAACTTTGATGGGGTTGATTTTAATGGCTTGGCAAAGGAGTTAAGCGTTAGTTAATACGGTATTAAACAACCCTAAATACACTTAAAATAATCAAAAGCTTCTAAACAATTATTGCATTTGTACAAAGCTTTACAAGCCGTACTACCAAATTGCGAAACCATAACGGTATCCGTATTTTTACAATGTGGGCAAGTAATGTTTTTAATTTTTCCTGTTAAAAAGGATTTATCTGTTGTACTTTCTTCGGGTGGCGCAATGCCATACTTTTGTAATTTTAACTTTGCCTCAGGGCTTAGCCAATCTGTTGTCCATGGCGGATTATAAACTATACTTAAAACAATTGTTTCAAAACCCAATTCCACTAACTTGGCTCTCACATCATCTTCCATCTGTTTCATGGCAGGGCAACCACTGTACGTAGGTGTTAACACAACTTCAATGGTTTTATCTTTAAAAATAACATCTCTAATTACACCTAATTCTACTATCGAAATAACTGGAATTTCGGGATCGGGTATTTGCCCTAAAGCAGTAATTATTTGATTTTTTGAGTACATTTTTAGATTATAAAAGTAACATTTTTATATTGTAATTGTTTGGCTAATTTTTCTTTTTTTGTAAAAATAACGCTACATTTGGGGCGCTTCAAAAACCTAAAATTTATTATGGAAGTTAAAACTTTAAACGAGATAGATTTATCTAAAAACCCAGTTATTGCTCAAATGGGTATTAATAATCATGAGCAAATTTTATTTTGTAACGATAATGCAACCGGCTTAAAAGCCATTATTGCAGTTCACAATACAGTTTTAGGGCCATCGTTAGGTGGTACCCGTTTTTGGAATTATAATAACGAAATGGAAGCATTAACCGATGTATTGCGCCTTTCAAGAGGTATGACTTATAAATCATCGGTAGCAGGTATTAATTTAGGAGGCGGAAAAGCCGTAATAATGGGCGATCCTAAAAAAATTAAAAACGAAGCCTTATTACGTCGTTTTGGTAAGTTTGTAAATAGCTTAGGCGGTAAATACATTACTGCCGAAGATGTAGCCATGACAAGCCGCGATATGGAAATTATAAAAATGGAGACCGATTACGTAAGCGGTTTACCCGAAAATATGGGTGGCAGCGGCGATCCAAGCCCTGTAACAGCGTATGGCGTTTATGTGAGTATGAAAGCCAGTGCCAAAGAAACCTGGGGAAGCGATAGCCTTAGTGGTAAAAAAATATTGGTACAAGGTATTGGGCACGTGGGCGAAGTATTGGTAAGTCATTTAACTAAAGATGGTGCTAAAGTTTTTATTAACGATATTAGTGAAGAGCGTTTAAAAGAAGTAAGTACAAAATATAAAGCCGAAGTAGTAAGCGCCGATACCATGTTTGATTTAGACATTGATATTTATGCCCCTTGCGCTTTAGGAGCAACGGTTAACGAGGTTACCTTAAGCAAATTAAAATGTAAAATTATTTGTGGTGCTGCCAACAACCAATTAGCCGATGAAAAAATACATGGCGAATTAGTAACTAAAAAAGGTATTTTATATGCGCCCGATTTTGTGGTAAACGCGGGTGGAATTATAAATGTGTATTATGAGTTAAAGGGTTATAATCGCGAACGTGCCTTAGCACACGCCGAACAAATTTATACCACCACCTTTAATTTATTTCAATTAGCTAAAAAAGAAGGTATGCCAACTTATATGGCAGCTAATCGTTTGGGTGAACAACGTATTGAAGCCATTGCAAGGATAAATGCAGTATTATAATTAAAAAATTAGAACAATTAAATTGTCATCTTGAGCGTAGTCGAAAGATGTTTAAAATAACAACTATAAAAAATGCTAAACAGAAGATTTTTAAGAATAAAAGTAATGCAAGCCTTGTACTCCTTTTTTCAACACGAAAAAGGCGATGTTGTTGCTTTTGAAAGAGAACTGTTTAAAAGCTTAGATAAAATTCATGAATTGTATTTTTCTATTTTATGTTTAGTAAGCGATATTCACCACGTAGCTTTGGTAATTATTGATGAGCATAAAAACAAACACTTACCTACTAAGGATGATTTAGCCCCTAACTTAAAATTTGCAAATAATAGTTTATTAGTAAGCTTAGCGGCTAACAAAGATTTTGCCGACCAATTAGAAAAACGAAAAATATCGTGGCAAGGCGATTTTGACGTGGTACGTAAATTATTTCAAGAAATTAAAAGTTCTGAAGCATATATAAACTATAT
>JAYTRS010000530.1:0-2764 GCA_043746065.1 Bacteroidota bacterium
AGAGTAACTATTAGCACCATTTACAGCCAGGTTTACTGATAAGCCATAACACATGTCTTTACTTGCCGAAAATAATACCGGGTTTGGTATAAAAGTTACCGTTTGCACTGCTGTGGCTGTACACGAGTTTATGTCTAAGGCTAATACACTGTATGTATATGTTCCACCAATAGGTTCTGAAATTGATGTGGCCGCTACTACAGCGCCTGTACTCCATGAATAGGTATATGGTGCGCCCATTCCACCTACACCAATGGCGGTAAAATTAATAGGGTTACCCATACAAACCTGATTAGTATTAGTAGCTATACTAACCGAAACGGATGATGCGGGCTGTATTACAGTTGTAGTACCTGTAAAAACACACCCTGCATTATCTTGCAAAATACAGGTATAAGTACCAGCAGTTAAGTTGCTTGCTTGTGCTGTGTTTTGTATTGGGTTGGTTGTCCATGTATAGGTATATGGACTAGTATTTGCTACGGGAATTGTAACTACACTTGCAGTTCCATTATTACCATAAATACATGATACTGAATTATTTGCCAAAGTTAAAAATGCTAAAGGTGGTTGTATAATTTGAGCCGTAGCTGTTTTTATACAATTATTAGCATCCGTTAATTGAACAGTATAAGTACCCGCCACTAAATTACTGGCTACTGATGTTGTTCCTCCAGCAGGCAACCACGAATAGGTGTAGCCAGCTGTGCCCCCTGTAGCCGTTGCTGTTGCAATACCATTATTACCATTTAAACAAATTACACTTGCTGTTTGAGCGGCTGTAATATTTAAGACGGGTGGTTGGGTAATAGTGAATGTTTTTGTAATGGTACAACTTCCATCTGTAATTAATACGGAGTAATTACCCGCAGCCAAACCACTAGCATTTGCCGCATTACCACCCGTAGGTAAATAAGTGTATGTGAACGGTCCTGATCCTACACAAGTTACTGATGCTGACCCATTTGTGCCTAAATTACAACTTACATTATTTGAATTTACACTGGGGGTAAAGCCACCAACTACGCTTAAAGTCATAGTTTGTAGCGGCGAGCAAGTAATTGATGGCGCAGCAGTTACTGTATAAATACCGTTATTTGTTGGCGTAATACATTGGCCAGTTGATGTACCTCCACCTGGTATGCTCCAAGTATAAGTAGCAAAACCAGCAGGCGCACAGGCTTGTGTACCAGGGCAAACTGGGTTTAAATTATACGTTGAGTTTAAACAATCTGCATCAATGTATGCATAAGCCCAATCACACTGGTATTGGCACCATCTTACTTTTACAATTAGAGTAACATTTTGCCCTACATAAGGAGATAAATCAGCATTAACAGTTTGCCAAGGTAAAAAAGTAGTATTATAACTTCCTGTACAGCCTGTAATGCTTGTTGCCGAAGTAGAAGATGTAACACCAGCTATACCATAAAACGTATTGTTGTAATAACTAACCTTAAAATATGGGCAAGCCAATTGCACGCCCGATTGATTTAATATAGAAACTTCAATAAATGCACAATCCGTGGCTGAATGAGGGTAGTTATATACCACCATAGCATAATGTAATTGTAATTGAGTATTACCTGGTGCTACTGTAATTACACGCGATGCTTGCGAAGTACAAAAATTACCTCCAGCTGTACTTGCGGTACAAAAACAAGGCGAACCACCAGATTGATTAAGGCCTGGCACTGTCCAATCGCCACTAATTTTTAAGGATGAATTGCCTCCTGGATACACTAATGGAAAGCCACAATTAGGGTCTAAACCGGCACCACTTACAACTTGCGTTAAGCCCGACGTTAGCCAACTAGTTGTATTACCTGATTCAAAATCAATGTTTGTGCAATTTGCGGGCTGAGGCCCTTGCATTGTGCTATTATTACCACCAATAGGTTTATTGGCAAGAGCAGGATTTCCATTCCCAAATGGTTTAGCACCTAAATTGTATTTTCTTTTTAACCAATTACGTTTTATTTCTTCATAAAACGAGTTTTTTTCTTCTAAAGTAGTAAGTTTATCTGTATGCTCCCATGCATGTTTTGTATCAAATCCATCTAACGAATCTTTTAAGGTAAGCTGGGCTTTGGTATTTAATACTAAAACACAAAAGATAAACACAAGAATTATACTTAATTTTTTCATACTCATTATTTTTTATAAAACTACTCTTCTAATCTTTAAATATAAAATTATTCACTCATTTAAAGACTATATTCACTAAGTTATTGGCTTTAAAAGACATAATTTATAACAAAATACAATCTTTTAGCTTTAAAACAACAAATTAACACTTTACAAATATCGAATTTATGTATCTAAATGATTATTTATAAAATGACTTAAAAAAATTATATAGATTTAACAAAAAATACGATAAATGAATTATTTGATTAAAAATGCAACAGTAGTTAACGAAAATGAAGTAGAGATTTACGATGTATTAATTGAAAATGGTTTAATTTATAAAGTTGAACGTAATATTGATAACCCAAAAAATTATACCGAAATTGATGCTACTGGCTTATATTTATTGCCAGGTGCTATCGACGATCAAGTTCATTTTCGTGAACCTGGTTTAACCCACAAAGGCGAAATTTATACCGAAGCAAAAGCGGCCGTTGCTGGTGGTATTACCAGCTTTATGGAAATGCCAAATACCAATCCGTTAACCGTTAATATTTTAGAACTAGAAAAAAAATACAACCGTGCCGCCGAATGCTCATTAGCAAATTACTCTTTTTTTATGGGAGGCACCAAT
>JAYTRS010000531.1:0-2747 GCA_043746065.1 Bacteroidota bacterium
CACAATAAAGAATTAGGTAGCTCAAAACTTTCAGAAAAAAGTGGTGGCACACTAACTTTAATAGGAAGCACAGGTGTTGGTTTTCTGTTTCCCCAAAGTGTTACAGCAGAAGCGGAAGGCCTTATTGTTTCCCAAATTCACGAATGTATTTTTCGATTAGATTCCAAAACACTGGAAGTGATTCCGGGTTTAACAAAAAAATGGGAAACTTCTGACGATGGAAAAACAATTACGTCTCATTTAAATAAAGGCGCTCGCTTTCAAGACGATAAATGTTATCCAGGCTCTAAAGGGCCAGTAATTACTAGTAAAGACGTTAAATTTACATACGAACTGTTGTGCACAAATCAGCCAAGCAATTTATTGTTTGAAATAATTTTTAAAGATCGATTGGTAGGCGCAAATGATTTTTATGCTAAAAAAACAAACACACTATCTGGCATAAAAATCATTAACGACACCGCTTTTAGTTTAGAATTAGCTTGCCAAAGCAGCAGCTTCTTGAAATTGTTAGCGCACCCCTCCGCTTCAATTATCAATGAAACAGCTTATAAGGCTTATGGCACAAACTTAAAAAATGGTGCGGGTCCTTTTATCTACAATTCTACGTCCAATAAAGATAAAATTGTGTTAACAAAAAACCCCAATTATTATGCTAAAGACAGTGCTGGTTGCTCGTTGCCATATTTAGATACGGTTGTGTTGTTAATGCCCGAATCTATTGAAGACGGCTTGTTGTTATACGAAGCCCATAAATTAGATTTAGTGAATACTTTGCCATCATTAAGAGTAAAAGAAGTAGTTGAAAAACACCTTCAAGAATTTATTAGCGACCCGCCAAAATCATTGTTGCAACATGAAGCAGAAATGATTAGCCAATTTTATGTTTTCAACACCAAACAAAAGCCGTTTGACAATGTCAAAGTTCGTCAAGCCTTTAATTATGCCATAGATAAAGATAAACTAGTTGACAATGTTTTGCAAGGGCAAGCAATAGGACCTGCTAATTATGGCATTACGCCCAACACATTTATTGGATACGATATTAAAAAAATACATGGTTACACCTATGATGTAAAAAAAGCAAAGCAACTATTAAAAGAAGCTGGTTATGCTGATGGGAAAGGGTTTCCGGAAGTTAAGGTGGTAATAAATTCTGGAAGTTCACGAAACAGTAACGTGATTGTTGAATTACAAAAACAATTAAAAGAAAACCTCGCCATTAATGTGAATTTTGAATCGTTGCCTAATGTGCAAAAATATGATTTACAAATGCACGGAAAAGGAGATGTTTTTAGAGAGGCTTGGGTGGCTGATTATTCTAGTCCAGAATCTTTTTTAAGCCTTTTTTTTGGAGAGGGTGTTCCTGCTGATAATCACGAAAAAAGCTACCCAAACACGTCTCGCTACCAAAACTCTTTATATGATAGTTATTTTAAAAAAGGTAGAGATTCAAACATTAAAGATAGTAGTTATGCTAATTTTATGAAAGCAGAGCAATTATTAATAAATGACGCCGTTATTATTCCCCTTTGGTACGAAGGGGCTTATCGCTTGCTTTCTAATAACGTGAAGGGTTTTGATTTAAACGCGATGCATTATTGTGATTTAACAAAAGTGTATAAAGTAAAATAAAAACAGAGCGTAGTTTCTAATAAGCTTTTTAATGACAGATTATTACGCAATACTTGGTGTAACAAAAACAGCATCGGATAGCGAAATAAAAGTAGCCTTTAGGAAGCTAGCAAAAATTTATCATCCAGATAAAAACCCTAATAACCCCAACGCAAAAGCCATTTTCGAAGAAGTTTTAAAAGCGTACACCGTGCTTATTAATTCGCATGCTCGAAAACGCTTTGATTATTCGTTATCTTCACATTCCAATAACAAAGGAAAAGAACAGTCGGCATCAAGTAAAAATCAAAAACAAACGACTTATACCGACGAGGATTTAAAGAAAAGGGAGTATTATAAAAACTACTATAAACAGGCTAAAAAAAAGGCAAACTCTAAACCACCACAAGCGTTATATAGCGATTACAAATACATTTTGTTTGCCACACCTTTAGCTGTAGGCTTGTTAATGTTGATTCTGTCGCTGTTTACAACCGAACCAACAGCGAAGCCCTTAAAAAAACAACAGGTTCAAATGATAGATACGACAAAAACAACGGAAACACATAAATAAAAAGCATGATAAAAAAAATCACTTTTAAAAACGGGATAGTTACCTTCTCTGATACAGGAAAGGGAAGAGTTGTTGTTTTGCTTCATGGTTTTTTAGGCTCTCATCAAATTTGGGAACAAACAAATACACAGCTTTCCAAATCGTATAGAGTGATAGCCATTGATTTACCTGGGCACGGAAACACGGATTGTTTTGGTTATGTGCACACGATGGATCTCATTGCTAAATGCGTGAAAGCAGTGATGGATAGTTTACGATTAAAAAAATACGTGATGGTTGGCCACAGTATGGGAGGCTACGTTGGGTTGGCGTATGCCGATTTGTTTCCGGATAATTTAAAAGGCTTATGTTTATTTCACTCGTCGGCTTATGCCGACAGTGAAGAAAAAAAACGAGACAGAACCCGTTCAATTAAAATAGTAAAAGCCAACCATAAAATATACACAACAGAAGTCATTAAAAATTTATTCGCAGCAAAAAATAATAAATATTTAAAAACAGAAATTGCGTTTGCTCAAAAAATAGCAAGTAAAGTTTCAAAGCGGTCAATGGTGGCTGC
>JAYTRS010000532.1:0-2740 GCA_043746065.1 Bacteroidota bacterium
GCTCCTTTCACTAACATTGTATTCCCATCGGGCGTAATGCCTACTACTTTATTTACAGTGTGATTATTAAATGGCGCACCCATTCTATACGAATTGCCCCAAGCTGAATCTTTTTTATTCCATTCACTTAACCAAATATCTTCGCTTGAATTAGGTACATAATTTGTTGGATGCCCCGAGCGAATAAAAAATAAAGTTTTTTCATCAGGCGAAATAATCGGTGCAATTTCATCGTATTCTGAATTTACTTTCCCTCCTAAATTACCCGATTCACCTGCTTTTAAGCCCTTCATTAAAGTAATAATATCTTTTTTTACGTTTAGTACATTTATATTTTTTTTATCAAAATCAAATACAAAAGTTGTTAGCGTTGGGTCTTCAACTTTTGTAAATTCAGGTTTATTATTATTAAATTTTTTGATAAGTTCTTCAAAGGTGTATTTTGTATCGGCATCTAATACACCTACAGCATCTATTTGTGGTTCGGCTTTTGCAGCCATTGCACTAATTTTTAGTTTAATCGTTTTTATTTTTTTTGTACGTTCGGGCAGGTTAATTGTAAATAATCTATACGTTGTATTTAGTTGTTCTGCTGGCTTTTCATAAACGGGTGTACCTGTACCCTCTTCATCTAACAACTCTATTTTTACAATATTGCCACAACTATTATTTTCTATAATAAAAATTTGTTTGGCTTCTTGGGGCGTTTTTAAATCGAGCCATAATTGTGCGTTTTTTTGTTTATTGGCAGTTGCGCAACGTTTACTGGCCTCACCGTAGTTTTTTGCATCGGGTGCACCAACTGCCATTCGGGCATTAAATTGGTCTTTGTTGGTAATTTCGTTATCGTAATTAATTGCAAAAGCCCACTGAATATCTTGTGCATTAACAAAAACTGAAAAAATAAATATAAATAGAATAGATAATAATTTTGTTGACATAAAAAATATGTTTAAAAAAACCTCATTTTGTAAGTGTTTACTAAATGAGGTTTTTAATGATTAACGTTACTTAATTTTTTGTTGCTTTTGTAAGTTCTTTTTGTAAATACAAACCAATTTTATTACTACAACCTGTAATCATGTTTTTATAAGCCACATCGTTTAATTTATCGTTTTCGGCTTTTAAAGCTTCGTCTTTTATTTTTGGATTAATGGCAAGGCCTTTTTTAAATGCCATACGTACACCACAATAAAATAAACCTTTGCTATACAAATTATTATCTTTTTTACCTTCTTTTAATGGTGTTGGATTTGGACCTAACAAGTGCATATTTACGGCACTTAACCAAAAACGTGTACGTGACCATTTAGTATCACAAAGTTGCGTATTAAATACTATAAGCACAGCATCTACCTCTAAAATTTTTGCTAAATCGTAACCTACGCTTTCAATCATTTGCCCGTCGATACTACCATTTAAATTTTGAGTGCCAACTGCTTTTTTCTTATCATCAGCTATATCCGCTTTATTTATTTTTACTAATTTAAATCCATCAGCTGGCTCATCCATTTCGATGGTTGTACCTGAATTACCCATTTTTTTTACCCATTTTGTAAATTTTTCACCCAATTTATTACCAGCTGTATGCTTTACAACAAAATCATTGTAAGCTTGTTTTTTATCGTCATCTGTTAAGTATTCTGATGGAGTAAGAACATTCATGCCATAGGCTTTAAAAGTAGTTTTTATGGCCTCAATACTTTTATTATAATATTCATTTGCAAATATACGACCGTTTGTACTACCCGTATTTGTTGTGTTATAGCTTTTGCCTGTTTGATTAGTACCGTTTACTTTGGTTAATCCTGGATCATCGATATAAAAAGATACAAGTGCCACTCGTTTTGGCAATTTGCCCAATACGCCCATATCTACAGCATATCCCCTACCGCTTTCACGAATTTTACTTTTGTTAAAATCGTACTTTGCTTTGTTAGTAAGATCTGTTTTTTTAGCATATCCCGATAGTTTTGGGGCGCTACAAGCTACTGCAATTATTGCAACCGTAGCTGTAAGAGAAATTAAGTTTTTCATTGTTTGGTTTTTAGTTGATTATTGTGATTAATACGGCACAAAATTGCAACACAAACCCTATATAAAATATACCCAAACAAGGGTAATTTTAACTACGTACTAGTACGGATATTTTAATAATTAAATTAAATGATTTTTTGTTCAATGGCCAATTTTATAAGACCTGCCACACTTTTAGTATTGGTTTTTCTAAAAATATTTTTACGATGCGTTTCTACTGTTCGCTCGCTAATAAATAGTTTTTCGCCAATTTTTGAATTACTTAATTCAAGTGAAATTAATTTTACAATTTCTGTTTCGCGTGGTGTTAAACTTACTAATTCTATAGTTTCTGAGGGTTTAGGTTTAGCAACTACTCTCATCATTTGCGCAGTAACGTCTTCACTAAAAAACAATTTACCGTTTGATATTTTTATAAGTGCACTTGTAAGCTCTTCCATTCCTGTATTTTTTAATATATAGCCACTAATACCTGTTTCTAACATATCCGAAATAGTATCTCTATCATCATGCATTGACAGAGCTAAAACTTTTATAGAAGGAGAATTTTCTTTTATTTTTCTTGAGAGTTCAATACCCGACAGCTCTTTCATATTAATATCGGTAATTAAAATATTGGGCTGTAAACTTGTAATTTCATCGTAAGCCTTTAGTGGGCTTGTATTCTGTCCACACACAAAAAAACGTTCATCGCTACTTAATA
>JAYTRS010000533.1:0-8572 GCA_043746065.1 Bacteroidota bacterium
AAACCCACATCGGCACTATTAGGCAATAAATAATAACTGTACCTATTACACGCTATATGCATTAATACAGCCATTTGGCAAAAAAAGCCATTTATAAAAATGGGTTTAATACTAAAGTGTAAGGTAGTTTTTGATGCTAGTATTAACTTAAAAGTAGCCACCATCGAAATTGTAAACGCTACAATAAATGATATTAACATAGGGTAAAAAAATGCTGTAAACCTATAGTTTTTATACACTTGTGTACTAATTACCAAGCCCATTAATAAAATAATGGGTTGTATTATATTTAAAAAATTATAAAGCCTTATTTTTTGTTTAGCTAAAATAATTACACAATTAAATGTATTTAAAATAATAATTAACGATATAAAATAACTTAGCCATTCGTAATTTGGCAATTGCTTTTTAAGTATATAAAATACGCTATTACATATTGAGCAAGCAATAAGCGTGTACAATACACCAGCAACAACTATTTTTTTTAAATTATACGTAGGTATAAAGTATACCAAACTATAGCCTGTAAAAATTTCGTTTATAATTTGAATAATAGCAATATTTAGTATTAAAATACTTATTTCACCCCGCGAACTAACCCCTAAATACTTTGACGAAAAAATTAATATAATAAAATTAATTACCGCAACAATGCCTTTAGTGGCTACACTATTTATAATATTTTTAAACAACGGATAGCTTTACAAAATTTCTTCTAAAATAAACTAAAATAGCTATATTCGTTATTTAAATATTAATAAATAGTATAAATTAATAAACACACCACCTATATGAAAAAAATAATTACATCTATTACTGTACTTTACACTGCCATTAGTTTAGCACAAAACCCTGGTATTGTTATTGCTAACATGGATAAAACCGTAAACCCTGCTCAAGATTTTTACAGTTATTGCAATGGCACTTGGCAAAAAAACTTTAAACTTCCAGAAAGTGATGCCCGTTACGGTAGCTTTAACGAAATAAATAATAACAATTTAAAAAATATTAAATTAATTTATAACGAAGTATCTAAAAATACAAAGGCACTACCAAATACCGATTTACAAAAATTACGCGATTTTTATAACACGGGTTTAGATTCTAACAAAGCAAATAAACTGGGCTACACACCCATTTTACCTCAATTACAACAAATTGATAACGTAAAAAATATTGACGAATTTATTGCCTTAAAAGCAAATTTTGAATTTATTGGCGTAAAACTTTTGTTTGATGCAGGCGTTAGCCCTGATGCAAAAAACAGTAAAAAGCAATCTTATGGCTTATCGCAAGCGGGTTATGGCTTGGGAGATAGAGATTTTTATTACTCGCCACAATTCGAAAAAATACAAACCGAGTATAAAAAATATATTGCTAGCTTATTTATACTTACCGGAGTAGCATCAGTTGAAGCCGAAAAAAATGCAAATTTGGTTTACGAATTTGAAAAACAATTAACTAACGAAGCTTTTACAAAAAGCCAAATGCGAAATCCCGAAAAATTATACAATAAATTTTCACCAAACGATTTAGGTATATTAACCCTAAATATTAGCTGGGCCACTTATTTTTCAAACATTAAACTTACACAACCCGATACCGTTATTGTAGGAATGGTTGATTATTTTAAAGCTCTAAACTTATTAATTAAAGCCACTTCTATTCAAACATTTAAAATTTATGCAAAAGCACAATTATTAATGGAAGCAGCGCCATATTTATCGGCTAAATTTGAAGAAGCGCACTTTAATTTTAGAGGTAAAGTGCTAACAGGTTCTAAAGCCATGAAACCTCGCTGGCAACGTGTACACAATGTAATAAATGCTGGTTTAGGCGAAATTATAGGGCAAGAATACACCAAAAGATATTTTAAACCTGAAGCAAAACAAAAAGTAAATAAATTAATTGATAATTTAATTTTATCCTATCGTGATAGAATTGCCTCACGTAAATGGATGAACGAAACCACAAAAAAAGAAGCCTATCGTAAATTAGATTTATTAATTCGTAAAGTGGGTTACCCCGATGTAGCAAAAGACTACACAGCCCTAACCGTTGGTACTATTAGTTATTGGGATAATGTTTGTCATGCCAGCAAATTTGCGTTACAAAATAGTTTAGAAGAATTAAAAAAGCCAGTTGATCGTAATAAATGGTTAATGACCCCGGTTACTGTTAATGCGTATTATGCCCCCGAAACAAACGAAATTACTTTTCCGGCTGCCATTTTACAACCTCCATTTTTTGATTATACCGCCGATGACGCTGCAAATTATGGCACAATGGGCGCTATTATAGGGCACGAATTAACGCATGGTTTTGATGACCAAGGTGCGCAATACGATGCCGATGGAAACTTAAAAATGTGGTGGACAAAAGAAGATTACGATAATTTTAAAACTAAAAAACAAGGCATTGTTAATCAATTTAACAGCTACATTGCCATTGATACTTTACATGTAAATGGCGAACAGACACAAGGCGAAAACATTGCCGATTTAGGTGGATTAACCATGGCTTTTTATGCTTATAAAAAATCGCTTGGCAGCACTGTTTCACAAAAAATGGAAGGTTTTACAGGCGAACAACGCTTTTTTATTGCTTGGGCTCAAGGCTGGAAAAGCATCACGCGCGATGCAGAATTAAAACGTTTAATAACTATTGATTACCACTCGCCAGCCTATTTTAGAGCCTTTGGTCCATTGGTAAACTTAAAAGAATTTCACCAAGCTTTTGATGTAAAACAGGGTGATAAAATGTTTAGCCCTGAAACATCAAGAGTAGAAATTTGGTAAAAAAAATTAAACTCTAAAAAAAAGCCTGTAATATTGTATTACAGGCTTTTTTTGTTTTTATTGTAAATCTAACTAACCAAAACTCTAACAAATTCACTATAATTTCCCTGATACTATTTTTTGTATTAGGCAAGGGCACTAAATTTTTGCAGTTCAAAAGCCTCCAACTATAAACACTCCTGTGGGCTATATACGTTATAGATACATCTAAATAACAATAATACACACACAACCTAAAGTTTTGTAGGTGAATTTTCGTCGTAATAATATACTTTTATTTGAGCTGCATCTTTCAAAAAATCTATTTTATGAATCGAGTATCTGTGAATTTTAAAACCTGTTCTCAATTTTAAATCTGCTAATAACTCTGTCTCTTTTCCTTCTTTTATCATTTCAATGTTTTCGTACAATATCATTTTTACATTTTCTTTTTTCATAAAAATATTACTTTCTAATAAAAAAGTAACTACTAAAATAATAGCATTAATGCCAATTAAAAACAAATATTCAATACTATCGGCGGTATCTTTAATTTTTGTAACGGCACTTACCAAGCCAATAGCAATGGTTAAAAATAAATACGTCATATCTTTAATGGCAATCTCTTCGGTTTTATAACGCAACATACTAAATACCGCAAACAAACCAAAGGCAGCACCCATAGATAAATCTACCTTATTTAATAAAAATGAAATAAGAAAAATGATGATATTAAATATAAAATACGTAAAAAATAATTCGCGATGTTTATATATTGGGTAATAAATAAAACGTACTAAAATAAATATAGCCGTTAAGTCAATTAGTAATCTAACACCTAATTTTATTGAAATTTTTTGAAATTCTTCATATCCAGTAATTGCTGTAGCTGCTTCGCCAGCTATTTGTAATAACATCATAAGTTAATAATTTTAGATAGTTTTAATAGTTTAGGTTTAAAATTGTTTTTTTTAATATTTGGATAAGAACTAGCAATACCAAAGCAATATTTGCTTATAGAACCTTCTCTAATATGTTTTTTTTTCATTATTGTAACAAATGGCGATGCTAATTTACTATCTTGTTTAACTTCTGCAATTACTAATTGGTTAAGTAATTGGGTAGTGCCATCTTTTTCAAATTCTAAATTTAAATCTATAGTTAAACGCTCTGCAGATATTTTATTAACCAACGTAATTCGGCTATAGTTTATCCAAATTTTTGGCAATAAAATTAAAGGGCTAAATGGTAATGTTTTTGTTAAAAAATCAAATGCTTTACCTTTGTTTAGTTCAGGCACGTGATTTTCTTTAATACGTGTTTTTAGTGTGCGGCCTTTATTGTTTTTAAACTTAACTTCTAAAAAACCTAAATTACTTTCAACATAGGTGCGATGCCTAATTTTATATCTATTTAGCTTTCCGCTTTGGTGCTGGTTATATAAATTAAAATCTTCCGTATCAAAATATAACGTTTTGTATCTACTAATTAAATTACCATCTATATTTAATACTTTGTAATTGGCATTTGCTTCGGTTAAAATAGCATCCAATTCGCTTATATTAAACGTATATTTTGTATCCGTTCTATCCATTAATTTTACACCATCCATTTCTGAAAGGGTAATGGGTTTAAATGAATTTAAATTATGTAAAATACTTGCTTGCATTTATTTGGTTACATATATATGCTTTTTTGTAGCTATTATTTTACCAGTAGCATCTACTGTGTTACGTTCGGTTTTCAACCCTTTACTATCATAAACATACGTGTGTTTTTTTATTAATTTACCAGTAGCATCAAAAAATTGTTCTTCGGTTTTTTCGGTTAACATATTGTATTTTGTAATTTTTTTTTCAACTAATTTATTATTTGCATCATATTCTTCGTCTTCAATTTCGTCCCCTTCAGCATTGTATTTTGTTTTATGAATAGACTTTATGCCTCCTTCTTTGTTATAGTCTGTTTTCTCTGTTTCATTGCCCTTGCTATCAAACACTGTTTTGCTAACAAAAATAGTTTTACCATTTTCGGTATTGGTAACAGTTGATGATTTTATTTTATGTTGTTTTACCTCTTTTTTACTTTGAGAATGTAAACAAATACTTATAAAAATTAAAAGTATAAACAATGCCGTTTTATTCATTTTTTTTAAATTGTAGTTATTGATTAATGGTATCTAAGCCAATGTTTTTAATTTGTTTTCGCTCGGTTAAATTTACAATATATTCTAATGGAAAAACATTTGGTGTTGAACTAGTAGATTGATTTTGGCGACTATAAACCACCACTTTATATTTACCTTTACGTAAGTATTGAAATTCAAATTCACCATTTGAGTTAGTATTAACGGTTGTTCCTGGTGAAGTATCATCTCCAAAAAAAAGATAAACAGTTTTGTTTACCGACGGATAACGACCTTGTACATACGAAAAAAAAGGATCGTATTTTCGTTCCCAAAATGTACCTCTTATGCGAGCATTACCACCCTGACCAGGTGTTTTTTTACAAGAATTAATTGCAATAAATAATAAAATACAAAAAACAAATAAACTAATTTTTTTAACCATAATTAATTAGAAACTATAAAACTTCCTTTAACAGAATGTTTTTTATCGTTAAACAAAATATAATAAAAATAAATATCTCCATCAAAATCTGATGGTGTTAATGGATACGTGTTTGTATTGGTTAATATTTTGGTTTGAACTAGTTTACCGAAAGAATTGTAAATACTTATTGTATAATTTTTATTAAAATTATTGTTTTTTAATTGAATGATTGAATTTGATGTAATAGGGTTTGGATAACAACTTACCGAAAAATCATTATTTCGAGTATCCTCTTTAATTCCAACATTGGTTGCACCATCAGAATATAAGTGCTGAGCATATACATCATAATCAGTTGTACTTCTATAATCTTCCCAAGCATAAATAGCTCCGCCATTGCCATCGCTAACCTGCGCTACCTTTATTTGGTTATTAGTGGCGTTACAAACGCTAATGCCTCCTACTATCCATTGAAGAACTCCGCTTGAATTTATTTTTTGAGATGTAATATCCCAACCTGTAGTTGTAGAATCTTGCCAAGCTACAATAACGCCACCAAATGCATCGCTTACTACATTTGGATTAAGTGCTTTTATACTATTAGATAATAATGCTCCGTTTGTAGCCATTTGAACTGCACCAGTTAAAGAAATTTTCTGTACATAAATGGCATCAAAACTTGTTCTAGAGTCTTTCCAAGCTACCATTAAGCCGCTACCAATATATTTAATATCAATAGCACTTTGGTTGTTTACAGCATTACATATCAAAGCGCCATTATTAACCCATTGCACATTTCCTGTGGCACTTATTCGTTGTGCATATACATCATAATCTAGTCCATTACGCTTATCAACCCAAGCAATTAATGCACCGTTTGCACCATCTGGCTCTATACGAGCACCTGTTTGCGAATTAGCAGCATTACAAATTAATGTGCCGTTAGCTGTCCATTGTACAATTCCTATACTATTAATACGTTGTGCGTAAATATCATAATCTATTGAGTTACGCTTATCTTGCCATACAATAACAACTCCACCCAAACCATCAATATCTATTTTTGGATTTATTTGATCGTTAACTGCATTGCAAATAGTTACGCCATTTAATGGCCATAATGTAACTCCAGCACTACTAATATGTTGAGCGGTAACATCCCAATAAAAATTTAGAGAATCTTCCCACAAAATAATTGCACCACCAGCACTATCGCTACTAATTTTTGGATTTTTTTGATTGAGTGCTTTTGAACATACTACTACACCGTTGTTTGCCCATAAGGCGTTACCCATGGAATCTAATTTTTGAGCATAAATATCGTAATTACCCGCTCGGTAATCTTCCCAAGTAATTATTGAACTACCATTTCCTGCATCTATTATTGCTACTGATTTTTGTATAGCCGTATTACTACAAACAGCTACACCATTTGTAGCCCATTTTGCAACGCCTATATTACTCATTCGCTGAGCATAAATATCTGTTGAGTTTGTAGAGAAATTTCTATTATCATCCCATGTAATAATTGCGCCATTTTTAGTATCTGTAACGGTATGAATATTGGCTTGAGACTTTAAAGTAACAGCAACAGGTGTATTAATTGATACATTTACATCCCATTGTGCAGAAACTAAAGTAGTTACAAGTACTAAGAAACTAAAGTATATATATTTCATTTTATAAATTTAATATTAAAATTACATTTAATTAACATTAAATTTACATAATAATTTGGCAAAAAATTAATTTATTTAAATAAATAATAATTATTACTACAAATTAAATATTAAGTTGAACCTTAAACGCAAACATATTTATGTATTTAGTTTTATTTTATTAAACGTTGTTTTTTTTGGGCAAAATGCTCAAAAAGATTTTCAACTGTGGGGTAATTTTGAAATTGAATCGCCCATAAATAAACGTTGGATGATTCATGTACAACATCAATCTCGTTTTATAAACAACGCTACCCAATATGCTTATTCATACTTTGATGCGGGAGGATTATATAGATTTGGTAAAAACCTACGTTTTACATTAAACTATATTTATGTAAATAAAAAACGAACAGATGTATCCTACAGCTATCGCCACCAATTTGAAGGGTATTTTACCTATCGTAAAAAAGTAGGTAAGTTTACTTTTTTTGATAGATTTTTAGGCGATATGCAATTTAAAGATTTTAATGCCGATGCACAGGGTAATAGATTGCGAGATTTTTATGTTCGAAATAAAATTACAATGCGTTATAAATTGCCCTATAAATTTACACCCTACATTGCCCAAGAAACCTATTTTAAATTTGATGGGGCTTATTACGAAAGAGGGTTTAATAGGATACGACTGTTTTACGGATTGCTTTATAACCTATCTGAACACTGGCAAGCAGAGGTTTCATATACCATGGAATTTAACCACGATGCCGTTGTACCAACTAATAATTATTTTTTATCTTTTGGTTTAGTAAAAACATTTTTTCAGTAAAAAATTAATTAACCGGCTATTACAAGCAACATTAACGAATTAGGTTTTATATCTTAATGTTAAAAAAAGCAAAGTGGAATAATAATAATTATTACTTTTTAATAAAACTACAAAACAAAAAATTTTGTACCGTATTAAAAGGCGTAGTATGATCTTCAGTTATACATTTTATTCTATTAAAGTTTACTTCAAATTTTACAGACATTGAATTTTCGTTATACTGCTTAATTTCTAATCCACTGCATTTAGTTGGTCCATTTTCAGAAAATGTACCAAGTATTAAATATCCATTTTGGTTAATTGCGTTTTCTGCAATTGAAACGTATTTATAAATATTCTCTTCTGATGTTAGGAAATGAAATGCGGCTCTATCGTGCCAAAAATCAAATTTAACCGTTGGTTCAAATTTTGTTATATCACTCACTATCCAATTTACATTTATTGCTTTATTTCCTAATCTTGTTTTTGCTCGTTCAATTGCATTAGCAGATATATCTAATACATAAATATTCGTATATCCTTTTTCTAATAGAGCATCTACAAAATAACTATCACCACCGCCTACATCAATAATCTTGGCATCAAGTGGTAAATTAAAAAGTTCTAAAAACTCCATAGATGTTTTTGGATAGGTTTGAAACCAACTTACTTCATTTTCTGCTTTTGTAGCAAAAACCTTTTCCCAATGTTCTTTATTTTGCATTCTAATTATTTAAGTAAAAGTAATTAATAATTCAAACTTAAGCCTACTCCAAA
>JAYTRS010000534.1:0-2731 GCA_043746065.1 Bacteroidota bacterium
TGAAAACGAGCACGATCCAAAAAGCGAAAGTAATTATTTTGATGGTAGTACAATTAACGAACCCGTTACTGACCAAGCTATTAAGGCTATTGAAAAAAAATATTTAAACGGTTTGGGCGATAAAATTGATGGCGTTACCGACGAGTATGGTAAAAAATTAAATTATACAATTAACCAAACCATGATGCGTATTGATTTACCAAAAACATTAACGCCAAAAAGTAAATTAAAATTTATTGTAAAATGGCATTATAAAATGATAGAACGTACTAAATATGGTGGACGTGGTGGTTACGAATATTTTCCTGAAGACGGTAATAATTTATTTACCCTAACGCAATGGTACCCGCGTATGTGCGTGTATAGCGATTTTAAAGGTTGGCAAAACAAACAATTTACTGGGCGCGGAGAATTTGCCTTAGCATTTGGAAATTACACCGTAAAAATGACGGTGCCAGCCGATCATTTGGTATGCTCAACAGGTGAGTGCCAAAACTATGCACAAATATTAAGCCCTGCTCAACTAGCTCGATGGCAAAAGGCACAAACGAGTAACGAACCCATAGAAATTGGCTTGCTTGAAGATGCAAAAAAAGCTGAGCAAAATGCTTCAACAGGTTCAGCATCCAAAACTACTAAAACTTGGGTTTTTAAAGCAGATAGCGTTCGTGATTTTGCTTGGGGCAGTAGCCGTAAATATATTTGGGATGCAATGCCTGTAATAGTTGAAAATAAAAAAATAATGTGTATGAGTTTTTACCCTAAAGAAGCCTATGGCTTATACCGTAAATATTCTACAAAAGTTGTAGCACATACTATTAAAACGTACTCAAAATATACTATACCATACCCCTACCCTGTAGCGCAAAGTATTGAAGCCGCTAACGGTATGGAGTACCCTATGATTTGTTTTAATTTTGGCAGAACAGAAAAAGATGGTACTTACACCGAGGGTAGTAAAAACGGAATGATTTTAGTTATTATTCACGAAGTGGGGCATAATTTTTTTCCTATGATAATTAATAGCGATGAGCGCCAATGGAGTTGGATGGATGAAGGTTTAAATACCTTTATGCAATTTATTACCGAACAAGAGTTTGATGTAAATTACCCATCTGGGCGAGGGCCAGCACATAAAATGGTAGATTATATGCGCTTACCAAAAAGCTATTTAGAACCTATTATGGTTAATAGCGAAAACATAAATAACTTTGGTGCTAATGCCTATGGCAAACCTGCTACAGCCTTAACCGTTTTGCGCGAAACTGTTATGGGGCGAGAATTATTTGATTTTGCATTTAAACAATACTGTAACCGTTGGGCATTTAAACACCCCGAACCAGCAGATTTTTTTAGAAGTATGGAAGATGCCAGTGCTGTTGATTTAGATTGGTTTTGGCGTGGTTGGTTTTTTGATACAGACCCCGTAGATGTTAGTATTGATACCGTAAAAGCTTATTCTGTTAATAAAGGAACAAAAGTGCCTTTAAAAATGGATACTGCCTACACGTATCCTAAACAAACCGAATTTGTGTTTATTACTCAATTACGAAATAAAGAAAGTGGTTTAAAAGCTTTGGTTGATATAGATACAACACTTCGCGATTTTTATTACCACTATAAAGGTGTGCCAGAAATTACTAAAGAAGCAAAAAACAGATACGATGGCCTTGAAGAAATGAGCGATAGTGCGTTTACCAATTACAACAACAAATTTATTTATGAAATTAAGTTTTCAAACAAAGGAGGCTTAGTAACCCCGCTTATTATTCAGTTTAACTACGAAGATGGTACACAAGAAATAGAACGTATAAATGCCTATATATGGCGTAAAAACGAAAACGAAGTGACTAAAACATTCATAAAAAATAAAAAAGTAAGCGCTATTCAATTAGACCCATACAAAGAAACTGGCGATATAAACGAAAAAAATAATACTTGGAATATAAAAAACCAACCCACAAAATTTGATTTGTTTAAAGCTAAAACAGGCGCAGCTCGTGGGCAAAGCACCGGGCAAAACCCAATGCAAAAAGCTAAAAAATAAACAACTATTATGTTTTAAAACATAAGGGTTAACGGTTTATATTTAAAAATTGAAAAATGGATGCCTCATAGCCCTTTGTTTTTATGCGTTAACTTGTTTTTCGCAACAAAGCCTCCTACTCGATTCTATCATCCAATCAAACCCACTATTAAAAAATATAGTAGATAATAAAAATACCTACAAGCCTCAAATAATTTATACTCAAATAAATCGCGATAAAAACAATAAGCCGCAGTTTAAAAATTTTAATTATTTAGTAGATAGTACTAACTATTTTTACTGCGCAAGTTTAGTAAAATTACCCTGTAGTATTTTAGCTTTAGAAAAACTGAATAGTTTAAACATTAATGGTTTAGATATGTTTAGTCCAATGTTTACTGATAGTACAAATGTATGCCAAACAAATTTTAATACAGATACTACTGCCCAAAATTATTACCCAAGTGTAGCGCACCACATAAAAAAAATGCTACTCGTAAGCGATAATTTTAGTTACAGCCGTATTTTTGAATTTTTAAATCCAAAATATATTAACCTACGTTTAACTCAATTAGGATACCAAAATACGCGCATTGTACATAGGTTTGATGCCAATTGTAAGGGCGAAGGGAATAAATACTTTAATCAAATTAGGTTTTTTAATAGCGATTTAAAATTAGTTTATACTCAAAAAGCCGATACCTT
>JAYTRS010000535.1:0-2712 GCA_043746065.1 Bacteroidota bacterium
GACATCTGCATCAAAACTTAATTTATCAGAACCACTTAAATGTACTTTAGCCCAAAACGAATACGATATTGGCGCCACATTAATTGTTGGAATTAAAAACCCAGTAGAAGCGTCGGCTCCTACTATTCCTGTAAATAATTTTACCACCGCTAATTTCATAGCAAAATTGCCCGTGTGTGCTATAGTTGTTTTAGTTGCTCCAGAACTAAAGGTATTTGGCTTCCAGCCAACAGGAATATCTGGGTTAAATCCACTTGCCGTTGTCCAGTTTTCGAAACTAGCATTTGGAATAGTTATTTGTGATTGTGCGCTAATAGTTATTGTTAGCAACGCAATAAGTAGATTTTTTTTCATGATTTTTTTAAGTGATTACTGTTTTATTTATTTGGTAAATTGTTAAAGGCTCCAACTAACGAGGTAATAGTGCCACCCGAAACAGACACCGTAAAATTACCAGAAAGTTGATTACTAGCAAAGGCTGTTACGTTTAAATTAGAGGTTGCATTATTGGTATAAGTAGATGAGCCTTTTAAAAATGTAAGATCACTCAAGGCTAGTGGCTTTGCACCTATAGCAGTATTATTTTGCGAAGTTCCCCAATTAATTTCAAAGTAATTGGCATAACCCCCCTTAAAAGCCCTTACACCTGTTCCATTGCTCCATGTTGTCCAATAGGCAGAGTCAGCATTAATAGTAGCACCTCCGTTTTCTGACCAAGCAAAACCACCAGCTGGGGCAGTAACAGTTCCCACAGTTGTACTTCCGGCAGTCGTTGTCGGACTTGTTGTAGCAGGAGCGGACACGTCTTTCTTTTTACAAGAAAAAATAATACCTATTGCAAATAATGCAATGGCTGTTGTGGTGATGATTTGTTTTTTCATGATTTTTGGTTTTAATTATTTAGTTTATAAAATCTAGCTACAATGCCCCTATTGCAAAGCCATAGCCAACATTGATATAAAAATTTTGAAATATTGTTTTAACGAATGTCGAACTTTCTGATTTTGTTAAATTTTCTTTAATACCTGGTTTTGCACCCATTTGAAAGGTAATACTCATCAAATTATTTATTTTTCCACAAGCCCAAAATCTCCATCCAAGTCGCTTAAACGCGGGGTTTTCAAAAACATAATTGTTAGCACTAGTCGAATTTTGATTGTCATTTATCATAATTATGTTTTTATTTTGGTTGATGTTAAGTGCGGTTAATACCTCAAAAGCCCCATCAAATGACATACTTTTACGTACAATTCTTTTTTTGTGACGTCCGCTCGGCATTGTCATTTTAACACGCGCTTTAAATTTATTACAACTACTAAACGCAATTCCAAAACCAATAACTTGTGTGTTAATTTGAAGGAGTCCAACCGAATCACTTAAAATTTTCCCGTCCGATTTACGAATCAAACTCCCGTATTTATTGGTAGTGTCAGACATTGCAGAATGAAAAAATTTGTTATTACTCAAACTTGCTGTTATACCTATAAAATTTGCTTGTGGATAGTTATATGGTGCTGAGTATTTATATCCGTTTTCGTTACCAAATTTTTTCTTACCAGCAGCGTAATGAACATCGTGTTTAAAATAAAAATTAACCCTTCCCTCTTGTGAACCTGATGAGCCGCCATCATTGGGATGTGATAATAGCCCTTGATTTACAAACGCTGAAACTGAGAATAATTTAAATGGACGGTAACGCAAATAACCATACAAACCGTAATCGCCAGTAACTTTATCGCTAAGTAAATTACTTAATTCATAATTACCACCAGCTGCTATAACTAAGGGTTGGCAGGTTGTTTTACTTACCAAAGTATCTACTGTAAAAGTGCCAGCATCTGGCCATGTGTTTGTTTGAGCTTTTGTTAAGTAACTTATCGCTATTAAACTTACCTGTAAAATTATTTTTCGCATACTCTTTTTATTTAATTATCATTATTTGAATTGACTGACTTCCTTTATTAGTAAGGGTTACAAAATACACCCCCCCCACAATTTAAGTTATTATTGTTTTAATGTGAAGTTTTGAGTATAAACCATTTCCGATAAAACGGTTTGCCCTAAGGTATTAGTATTAACAATGACTGTAGGCTCATCATTTACAATTTCTAATTTAAAATTATTAGCGTTTTGGTGCGTCGGTAAATGTAATATTAATAGTGCTTGTAGAAGGTCCCGTTCCGGATTGTTTGTTGCCACTTGCACTTATTGATCCAGAAATATAATCGTTATTATAACTAAATGTTGCAGAGCCAGATGATACATTGTACAAATTTGTACTTGTAGTTAAGCCATCGTACCAATATAATAATGAAGGTGATAAATTGTAAGAAGAAGGCTTAGAAGTTGGCACATAACAAGTAAACACTTGCAAATTATTTTTGAAACATTTTAGTCTATTGTACCCACTATATAAATCCCAATTTATGGAATCAGCTGTATAAACTAGATTTCCATTTACAGTATATGTGCACGCGCTTGGCGACACAGTGTTACTTCCCACAGTTGTTCCGCCAGTAGTTGTGCTTGTTGTAGCGGGTGCCGGACTGTCTTTCTTTTTGCAAGAAAAAACAATGCTTGTTGTAAATAGTGCAATGGCTGTTGCGGTGATAATTTGTTTTTTCATGATTGGTTCTGTTTATTTTAAGTGTTAATTGCGTTAAATAGTGTACGGTTGTATTATTCTTTACGTACTTTTTTTGAGAAAGGGAT
>JAYTRS010000536.1:0-2711 GCA_043746065.1 Bacteroidota bacterium
GCTGTAAGTTTTAATGATTCGGATATAACTTCGTCTTATAAATTTATTGCTGGCGATAATTATGTATTGAGCATTACTAAAGATGGCAAATATTCATCAACAGGAAATATAGGCGATGATGGCACTTGGAAGTTTGGCGAAGATAAAGATGACGCCTATTTTACATCAAGCAAAGCAGGCTCTAGCGAACAAGCTTATAGAATTTTACGCTTAGAATCAAAATCAATGTGGTTTAAACATACCGAATCTAATGGCGATGTAACCATAATTAAATATAAAGAATAAACATAACAAATAAGCTATTCGAAAAAAAATTCGAATAGCTTATTTAATTAAATGACTATATATTTAAAAAAAATATTTTTTTTTACCTTAATAAGTTTAAGCAATTTATTATTAGCTCAAACTAAATTAATTGGTAGTGTTACTGAGTTTACAAACAATAAACCTGTAGCATTTGCTTTAGTGGCTATTCCCGAGCTTAACATACAAACACAAACCGATAGTTTAGGTTTGTTTAGTATTAATACAATTACTAAAGGCTATTATCAACTACAAGTAATAAAATATGGCTACACACATTTTACAAATATTATTTTTGTTAGCGATTCTATAACCACCACCAACATTTACATAAAATCAAATGCAAATTACCTAAACGAAGTAGTGATTTACGGTAACCAAGAATCTAAAAAATCTGAAACAGCTAATACCATTGATGTTTTAGATGCTCAAACCATGCGACAAATGGGAGCTTTATCTTTAAGCGATGGCATTGCAAAATTACCTGGCGTAAACCAACTTAATACAGGTGCAGGCATTTCTAAACCAGTAATTAGAGGATTGTTTGGTAACCGCATACAAACTGTTTTATTGGGTATGCGATTTGATAACCAGCAATGGCAAGATGAGCATGGGCTTGGCTTAAGCGATATTGGCGTAGATAGAATTGAAATTATTAAAGGGCCATCGTCTTTATTTTATGGTAGCGAGGCAATGGGAGGAGTATTAAACATTATTAACGAAAAAAATGCGCCTATTGATAAAACGCAGGCAGATGTATCGAGTCGTTTTTTTTCAAATACTTATGGTTATGCCATTGATGCTGGGGTTAAACGTAGTACACAAAAAATTAATTGGGGTGTTAGATTAGGTAGCGAATCGCATGCAGATTATAGTGATGGAAATAATAACCGTATTTTAAACTCACGTTTTGGAGGTTATGTTGCTAAAGCTACATTTGGTTTTAAACACAAACGTTGGATAAATGAAAATAACTATCAATTTGCAAAAAATAACTTTGGTTTTTTAATGGATGCTTATCAAGTGTTTGACACGCCTGATGATAGATTATCGCGAAGTTTTGAGCGCCCGCACCATACTGTTTTGATTAATATGTTTACCACGCAAAATACATTTTTACTAAAAACCTCAAAACTAAAATTAAATTTTGGGTTTCATTCAAATAACAGGCAAGAGCAAGAAGGCGCTGGTGGCATAAGTTTAGATATGATTTTAAATACTTACACAGGCTTAATTAACTACACAAAAAATTTCAACACATCCACTCAATTAGTTATAGGTTCACAAAATCAATATCAAAGCAACTTAAACATTGGTTCGCGCATTATTGTGCCAAATGCTAATCTTTTCGAGTCATCTGTATTTACGTATTTAAAAAAACAATTTAAATACGCAGTATTTGAAGGAGGAGTAAGATATGATTACAAAAATATTACAACCCTTGCAACAGGTGTTTTAAATACTGGAAGTGCTTATAACCCTGGCATTAATATTATTCCTACAAATAAAAATTACAACACAGTAAATGGTGCGTTAGGCCTTAGTATGTTTGATACAAAACATTTAAATATTAAATTAAATGCTTCATCCGGCTACCGAGGCCCTAACCTAGCCGAGCTTTCATCAAATGGTTTACACGAAGGTAGTTTGCGCTACGAGTTGGGAAACATAAATTTAAAAGTAGAACAAAATATATGTACCGATGCTTATGCAGAATATTACAATACCGAATTTACATTATTTGGCGCAGCTTATATTAATCACTTTTTTAATTATATTTATTTACAACCCAGTAACGATGATTATTTAGGGTTTAGAATTTATAATTACATTCAAAAAGATGCCACATTACAGGGCGCCGAAGGGGGTGTAAAAATTCACCCCAGTAAATTAAAATTTATTACTCTACAATCTGCCTACTCAGGTATAATAGGTAAAACAAGTAATAACGAGTACTTACCGTTTATTCCAGCACAAAAAGTAAATAGCACTTTAAAACTTAATGCCACTACCCTAAATAAATTTAAAAATTTATTTTTAACTATTGGATACGATTACGTATTGGGACAAAATACACCTAACCAGTTTGAAACCATTACTGCTGCTTACAGCCTTGTAAATGCAAGTATTGGAGGAGAGTTACCTTTTGCAAAAAATAAATTTACCATTTCTTTGGCCGGTAATAACCTTTTAAATACAGCTTACTACGATCATCTTTCGAGGTTTAAATATTTTGGTATTTATAACATAGGACGATCAATTTCTATAAACATAAAATTTAATTTTAATTAAAAAATAAAAAAATGAGAAACATAAAAATAATTTTTAGCCTAATAATAGTAACAGCCTTATTAATTTGCTGTAAGAAAAAAAAGACAGATGCGCATGTACCACCAAATGTAGTTTTT
>JAYTRS010000537.1:0-2709 GCA_043746065.1 Bacteroidota bacterium
TTGTATTAGTAATATACTTATTATAACGCTTAATTGTTTCATTTTATGATTGCAAATATTAAAAAAATAAATTTAAGTTACTTAATAAAGTTAAAATAGAATTATTTATATTTTTAATTTAAGGTATTTAGTTAGAAAATAACATTAAATAATTTTTTAATTGATGCTTTACAAACTAAAACATACCATCTGCAAACTTTTTTATAAAAATTTATTCTCTAGCATTATGTTTGTAAAATAAAAAATATAAACATATAAAATAATTATGAAAAAAAAATCAATTTTAATCGGCTTAGTCGCTCTAAAAAGCTTGTTATTTGCTCAAATACCAACCACTGGCCTAATTGCAAAATGGGAATTTACTGGAAATCTTAACGACGGTATAGGAACAAATAATGGATCTTGGCAACCATCAGGTTCTCCAACCTATGTAGCTGACAGATGTGGTAATGCCTCTAGTGCAATTAATTTTAATGGTACCTCTAATTTTATTAAAATGTTATCTAGTGGGATATCGGGTTCTGGTGCTAGATCGATATCATTTTGGATGAGAACAACAAATAGTTCTGGCTCTGTAAGAACTATGTTTAGTGATGGACAAGCCTCTTCCAGTAATACTGGAACTCGTTGGGAAATCAATCACAATTACTTTTGTCAGGGTGTTGGAATAGATATTTCGTCAGAAGTTATTACAAAACCAGATGCCTGTGTAAATGATGGCGTTTGGCATCATATTGTTGTTATACAAGGAGCAAATACGGCTTTTAATACAGCTGTTATTTATCTTGATGCCGTTCAGATGAATGGCACAAATTGCTCACCTACCAGCAATAATGGGCTTAACGCTACTATTGCACAATTAATAACTATTGGGGCTTTATACAATGGCGCTTTACCAGGCGCACCTTTAATCAGATTTTTCTCTGGTGATTTAGATGACTTCTATTATTACAATACTGCCCTTACACAATCACAAGTAGTACAATTATACTATAACAAGTGTACCGTAGCTCCAGATCCATTATGCGCTAACTCGGCTAGCACACCACCCAATCCAAGTCCATCAAGTTGTTGTTTAGGTAATTTATGTTCAAATTCTCAAAATCCTATAGCTGGAAATTATGAAATACCTTTAAACAATAATAATTTTTATTTTAGTGGGGATAATACAACTACAAACAAAACTAACTTTGGTTTTCCTTGTGGGGCCACACCAAATGGTAAACTAAACGTAACAACAGCTTTTAAAACTAATCTATCACTGAATGAAAGTTATAGTATTTATTCTACAAACACTTACGCTTCAGGTACAAATGGTGTTGGTATTTATGGCGAAGCTAATGTTCCAGTTAATGGAAATAGTAATGAATATGGCGTTTGGGGAAAAGCATTAGGCGGTAGAAGTACCACTGGTGTTTTTGGTCAAGCTTTAACATGTAATACAACAAGTGGAATTGGAACAGGCGGTTTTTTTGAGTCAGTTAGTGCTAATCAAGATAATATTGGTGTTAATGGTTCAGGAAGAAATGCTACACGACAAAATGTAGGTGTAAATGGTCAGGGTCAAAATGGAATACAGTCTTACGGTGGTAAATTTTCAGCATTTGGTGCTTCAAATTTAAATATAGGTGTAGCTGGTTCTGCTGGTACAGTTGGGGCTCCAACCTACCCAGCTACAATAGCTATTGGTGTTTATGGGCAGGTTCTTCAACCAGGCACTAATTTTGCTGGTTATTTTGATGGTGATGTAAATGTAAATGGAGTAGGAACTATTAGCGGAGGGCCTTGGTCAGCCTCTGATAGACGATTTAAAACAGATATTAATACCTTAAACAAGTCTATTGAAATTTTAATGAAACTTAAACCAAAATCATATTTATATGATACTAAAAATAAATATGGTATTAATTTTTATGATAAAAAATCTTTTGGTTTTATAGCCCAGGAACTTGAAGAGGTAATTCCTGAACTTGTTAGAGAGACAACCAAACCAGCTATGAAAAATGAAAAAGGTGAAGTAATTACTGAAAGTATAAAATATAAAACTGTTAACTATGATGGATTGATTGCATTTTTAGTTAGCGGTGCTCAAGAACAGCAAACTCAAATTGTAAAACAAAATGAGGCTATTTTAAATCAACAACAACAAATTGATGAACTAAAAGCAGTATTAAAATCATTAGCCAATAATACTAATGCTGTAAATGATAAATCTTTAGCAATAAGTTTAAGTGATAAAAATGCAATTGTACTAAACCAAAATGTACCAAATCCTTTTGCAGAGAGTACAGTAATTACATTTAATGTACCTACTAATTTTACAAAGGCACAAATTATTTTTAATACAAGTGATGGTAAAATTATTAAAACTGTTGATATTACTATCAAAGGCGAAGGCAGTTTAAACGTATTTGCTAATGATTTGAGTAGTGGTATTTATAGCTACACTCTAGTAATTGATGGGAAAAACATTGAAACTAGAAGGATGGTAAAAAAATAATTTAATTAATTACAAATTAAAAAGCTGAATAAGGTATTCAGCTTTTTAATTAAACTTGTAATAATTTAATTTTTTAATTGATGTTTTACAAAATAAAACATAACATCTGCAAACTTTAAACTTAAAACTTAAACTTTGGCACTATCTTTGCAAAACATATGTAAAATAATAAATTATGATAATATTTATAAAACAAATTTAAATAGTAA
>JAYTRS010000538.1:0-8431 GCA_043746065.1 Bacteroidota bacterium
AATCGTTTTTATTTTTATATGAACCAGGCATTACTGCGCAATTTAAAATTTTTAAGTGGCTAGGCTTAGGAACAGATATTGCTTACCGTTTTACTTTAAAAAATAATAAAAAAATAGGTGAAAAATTAAATTCGCCAACGTATAGTTTTAAAATTTTAATTTTATTTGACCAAATTTTTTACAAAATATTTCCAAAAAGTAAAATCACAAAAAAATTAGGTCCTGCGGTGTGGTAATTATATGTAAGATGTAAAAGGGTAGATGGTTAAATTTCCATTTTACATTACACCTTTTCCATTTTCCATTATTAATAGATCTTTCCCAATATCTTTTCGGTAATACTTATCCGTATAATTAATTTTTTGGGCAGTAGCAAAGCTTTTAGTAACCGCTTCTTCAATTGTATTTCCAAACGATGTAATGGCAAATACACGCCCACCATTGGTTACCACCTTATCGTTATCAAACTTTGTACCCGAATGAAAGATGTACGAATCTTTGGTATCAGATAATCCGCTTACTTCATAGCCTTTTTTAAAGTCTTCGGGATAACCACCACTTACCATTACCACCGTTGCAGCTGTTTGAGAAGTTGTACCATATTCTTTTATATGCAAGGTTTGTTGCCCTACTCCCACTAATAAATCTAAAAAGTCTGACTCAATGCGTGGAATAACAACTTCTGTCTCTGGGTCGCCCATACGGCAATTGTACTCAATAACCTGTGGTTCGCCATTGCAATTCATTAATCCAATAAAAATAAACCCCCGGTAATCAATCACTTCGGCAATAAGCCCTGCAATGGTTGGTTTTACAACCTTTTCTTCCACTTTTTTTATAAATTCTGCATTAGCAAAAGGCACAGGGCTTACAGCGCCCATTCCGCCTGTGTTTAAACCTGTATCGCCTTCACCAATACGTTTATAATCTTTTGCAGCTGGTAAAATTTTATACGATTTTCCATCCGTTAAAACAAAAACAGATAATTCAATGCCATGTAAAAATTCTTCAATAACAACCTTACTACTAGCGGCACCAAATTTTGCATCTAATAACATGCTTTTTAATTCGGCTTTTGCTTCGTTTATATCATTAATAATTAACACGCCTTTACCTGCCGCTAAACCATCAGCTTTTAATACAAATGGCGGATGTAATGTTTCTAAAAAAGTATAACCCTCATTTAAATTATTAGCTGTAAACGTTGCATAACGTGCAGTTGGCACATTATATTTTTGCATAAATTGTTTGCTAAAATCTTTGCTACCTTCTAATTGTGCGCCATCTTTTTTAGGACCAATTACTGGTATTTCTTTAAGTACATCGTCGTTTAAAAAATAATCGTGTATGCCTTTTACCAAAGGATCTTCGGGTCCAACCAAAACCAAATTAATGTCTTTTTCCCATACTAAATTTTTTATGGCATCAAAATCATTAACCGAAATATCAACATTAGTACCACACTTAGCCGTACCAGCATTACCTGGTGCAATGTATAAGTTTTGTAACAATTTACTTTGTGCAATTTTTTGTGCAAAAGCATGTTCTCGTCCACCAGAGCCTAATATTAAAACATTCATGATAAAAAAAAAAATGGGGTTAAAATAGTGTATAAATTTATTCAATTAATTGTATTTTTACCATTAATATGACTAACATTTTAATAATAGGCGCAGGTCGCTCTGCCACTTCGTTAATAAATTATTTGTTTACCAACGCTACCAAATATAATTTTAAAATTACCGTGGCAGATGTTGATATTAATTTAGCCAAAGAAAAAATTACAAATAATACCAACGCCATTGCCATTAGTTTTAACATTAATGATGGAGAAAAGCGAAAAGAAGTTATTCAGCAACACGATTTTGTAATATCAATGCTACCTGCATTTATGCATGCCGAAGTAGCTAAAGATTGTGTAGAATATGGCAAACACCTTGCTACAGCCAGCTATGTTAGTACCGATATGAAAGCTTTAGATAAAGAAGCTCAAAAAAAAGGCCTACTATTATTAAACGAATGTGGCTTAGACCCAGGACTTGACCACGCCAGCGCCATGAAAGAAATTAATGCCATTAAACAACAAGGTGGCGAAGTAATTTCGTTTAAATCGTATTGTGGTGGCTTGGTAGCCCCCGAAAGTAATGATAATCCTTGGGGATATAAATTTAGTTGGAACCCTCGCAATGTAATATTAGCAGGGCAAGGCACAGCTCAGTATTTAGAAGATGGTGCTTTAAAATTTTTACCGTATAACCGCTTATATTCTCAAACAGATACTATAACTATTGAAGGTTATGGAAATTTTGATGCGTATGCTAATCGCGATAGCATTTCGTATAAAGAAATTTACGGGCTACAAACTACTAAAACAATGTTGCGAGGTACCTTACGTCAGCAACATTATTGTAAAGCTTGGAATGTATTTATTTTATTAGGATTAACAGACGATACCTCAAAAATTACGCAGGCTGATAAATTAACATATACCGATTTATTAAATGCATTTTTACCAAATGGAACGGGAACGACTAAGGAAAAATTAAAACTATTTTTAAAAAATAATTGGGATGCGGATATTGAAATCATGTTAGATTATTTAGAATTATTTTCTAATAAAAAAATAACTTTGGCAGAAGGCTCTCCCGCACAAATATTACAAGCCTTATTAGAAGAAAAATGGAAGTTGCAAGAAACAGATAAAGATATGATTGTGATGCAACATCAATTTGAGTACACGTTGCCAAGTACTTATAATAAAGTATTTAAAACCAATTCATCTCTCATTGTTTTGGGTACAGACAATCACAATACCGCGATGGCGCAAACCGTAGGTTTGCCATTAGCCATAACCGTTAAAAATTTTTTAACGAAGCAATTCACAGCTACTGGCGTGCAAATACCTATTACAGCTGCTATTTACGAACCTCTTTTAAAAGAATTAGAAGAGCATAGTATTATTTTTAATACCCAACACTTAAATTAAATTATGTTAGTAATTATTACAGGCGCATCAAAAGGCATTGGATTTGAAATAGTAAAACTGTTTTTAAACAACCCTAACTATTATATTTTAGCTATTTCGAGAAGCATTGATACCTTAGATAAATTAACCGAGAAAGAAAATACAACTAACTTAATACCAATAAAAGCAGATATAACAAATGCCACTCAGGTTAAAAAAGTAATTAGTATTATTAAAAAAATAAATATGCCCGTGGCTGTTTTAATTAATAATGCCGGGCAAATAGTTAATAAGCCGTTTGAAAAAATTACCGAAAAAGAAATACAAAGCGTTTATAACACCAATGTATTTGCCCCTTTTAAATTGATACAACAGTTGTTACCCTTTATGGGTAAAAAAATAAAAGGGCATATTGTAAATATTAGCAGTATGGGTGGTTACCAAGGCAGTGCTAAATTTGCAGGCTTAAGTGCTTATAGCAGTAGTAAAGCGGCTTTGTGTGGATTAACCGAATGTTTAGCAGAAGAATTTAAAACAAAAAATATTTCGGTAAACTGTTTAGCCATTGGTGCGGTACAAACAGAAATGCTAAACAAAGCCTTCCCAGGTTATAAAGCACCTTTGCAACCCAAACAAATGGCTACTTATATATATGAGTTTGCCCTTAATGGACACCACTATTATAATGGAAAAATTTTACCGGTAAGTTCGAGTACACCTTAATATAACGTGCAATAATAAAGCAAAATGCAAAATACAACAGCTCATAAAAAAAAATGCCAACGTTGTAATTCTTATTTTTTGTGTAATAGTATAGATATAACAAACTGTTTTTGTAATGCAATTATTATTTCTAGCGCTGCTAAAAAAAATATTAAAACCAAGTATAACGATTGCTTATGTGCTAATTGTTTGAATTATTTTAACAATAACATTTAAAATTTACAAACTATTTTTTTTGTAAATAATTGGCAATTAAACCATCACTATTTTTAATACTCGTTTTTAACCAATTGAAGTAAACGTTGGCTTGTTCAATTTCGCTTAATAAATGATTGGGAACAGTTTGACGAATGCGTGTTGTTAATTCGTACATACACAAAGCAGCACATACACTAACGTTAAAGCTTTCGGTAAAACCATACATTGGTATTTTTACAAATTCGTCAGCCATTTTCTTCACTGTTTCTGAAACACCATCAATTTCGGTACCAAAAACTAAAGCTAATTTATTATTAACAGGTAATTTATCAATAGTACAAGCGTTAGTATGCGGCGTTGTGGCTACAATTTTATAGCCTTGTTGTTTTAATAGTAATAAGGCTTGTTCTGTATTATTATCACTTGTATTATAGCGGTGAATATTAAGCCAATTGCTACTCCCCATGGCCACATCATCACTAATTTTTAAACTATTTCTGTTCTCAATAAAATGTACATTTTGTATTCCAAAACTTTCGGCACTTCGCAATACCGCACTAGCATTATGAGCCTGATAAATATTTTCTAACACAATATGTAAATGATTGGTACGCTTTGCTATTACTTCATTAAATCGTTGTTTACGATTTTCAGAAATAAATTGCGTTAAATAATTTATCAATTCTATTTTTTGTGAGTTTTCCATTTTAAAAATACAAATAAACATATTTTATTTGTTATGATATTACTAAAAAAATCACCAAATCACCCTAAATTTTCACCATTTAAATGATTGAAGCCCCCTTTTGAATTAGTGAATAAATAGTTTTTTATAGTAATTGCCTATAACTTTAGTGAGTTATAAATATTCTTTTAAAATGGTTCTATTATTTAAAAATACTATGCTTAATCTATATACTAAAACACTAAACACATGTTGTTTAATATTACTTATTTTAGTTATTTCTGTTACTAAAGTTTTTAGCCAATCTTGTCCTTGTTCTCCCACATCAGCATTTCCAGCAACAGTAAATGGCATTAATATTACAGTTAATAATACAGGTAGTGTTGCTAATTACGGTGCCAATTGGCCAAGTTGTGGTTTATCTGCAGGGCCTATGTGGGTGGGTTCTACTGGGCCATTTACACAAACATATAATTTTTCATCGCCAGTAAATAATATTGGTATTGTGCTTACTGCTTCTAGTGGTGGCGAAAGTTTTTCTTTTTCGGTAGGCTCAGGCGTTTTATCTGCCACTCAATGTGGAGGTACTTGCCCATTTACTCAAGTAGGAAATAATTTCACATGTACTGGAAATGATGATGGTACTATTGTGATGATAAATTCATCAACACCTTACACCTCATTTACTATTTCTGGTGCTGGTGGAAGCAATGGGAGTCTTGTAGCCTTATGCGTTCAATCTTTTTCAGCTTGTACAACACCAACTTTGGTAATTTCTCCTTCTTCTACTGTATGTTCAGGAACACCTAAAACATTAACTGTTACAGGTTCTACTACCTATTCGTGGATACCTGCTACTGGTTTAAGTGCCACCACGGGTAGTAATGTTGTTGCTACACCGATTGTTACTACTAGCTACACAGTAATGGCAGGTTCTAGTACATGTACAACTCAGGCCGTTACTACAGTTAGCGTATTTACATCACCCACCCCAGTAATAACTAGCAATAGTCCTTTATGCCCAGGCCAAGCCTTAAACTTAGGGGTTACGGCGGGTTCAAGCTATAATTGGACGGGTCCATCGGGCTTTACAAGTACTTTACAAAACCCAAGTATAACTAGTGCTTCGGTTGCAAATAGTGGTACTTACTCCGTGGTATTAACGGCGGCTAATACTTGTAGTGCTTTAACAACTGCGTCGGTTACCATTAACCCTACACCAAGTGTTAGCGCTACTGGCACCATTATTTGTGTGGGACAAAATATTAATTTAACATCAAGCTCTGTTGCTGGTGCTACTTATAATTGGGCAGGGCCAAGTGGTTTTACTTCAACTACCCAAAACCCAAGTATTACTAATGGCCAAGTAAGTATGACAGGGGTTTATAATTTAACAGTAACCAGCACTGCTGGTTGTACTAATACTGCTGTGGCTAATGTTACGGTAGTAACATTACCTGTGCCTGTTATTAATAGCAATAGCCCTGTGTGTGCAACTAAAACTTTAAATTTAAATGCTAGTGGTGGTGTTACATATAATTGGACAGGCCCTAATGCCTTTACAAGCACTTCTACCAACCCAACTATAAATAACGTAACCATTGCCGCTAGTGGCATATACACTTTAGTAGCTAGTGCTGGAAGTTGTTCGGCCAGTACAACGGCATCTATTACTATAAATGCTTTACCTGTACCTGTAATAACTAGCAATAGTCCTTTATGTCCAGGCCAAACCTTAAACTTAGGCGTTACGGCAGGTTCAAGTTATAACTGGACGGGCCCATCTGGCTTTACAAGTACTTTACAAAACCCAAGTATAACCAGTGCTTCGGTTGCAAATAGTGGTACTTACTCAGTGGTATTAACAGCGGCTAATACTTGTAGTGCTTTAACAACCGCATCGGTTACTATTAATCCTACACCAAGTGTTACCGCTACCGGTACAACGGTATGTGTGGGACAAAACATTAATTTAAGTTCTAGTTCTGTTGCTGGTGCTACTTACAATTGGGCAGGGCCAAGTGGTTTTACTTCGGCTACCCAAAACCCAAGTATTGCTAATGGCCAAGTAAGCATGACGGGGGCTTATAACCTTACCGTTACAAGTACTGCTGGTTGTACCAATAGTGCTGTGGCTAATGTTACGGTACTTGCCTTGCCAGTACCTAATATTACTAGTAACTCACCTGTATGTGTAAATGGTGTTTTAAATTTACAAGGTAGTGGTGGTGTTAGTTATGCTTGGGCAGGGCCTAATGCCTTTGCTAGTGCAGTACAAAACCCTAGTATTAATAACGTAAGTTTATTAGCTAATGGTACTTATACTTTATTGGTTACGGTGGGTAACTGTACTGCTAGTACAACTGCACCTGTTACTATAAACGCATTACCTACACCGGTGGCAAGCAATAGCGGTTCGGTTTGCGAAACTAAATTATTAAATTTTACGGCTAGTGGTGGCACAGGTTATAGCTGGAGTGGACCAAATGGATTCTCTTCTAACAACCAAAACCCGGTTATAAATTCAACTACTACAAACAACGCAGGAGTATATACTGTTGTTGTAACCAATAGTAATAATTGTGTGGCAAGTGCACAAACCACAGTAGTAATTAATACAAACCCTATTGTAATTGCTAGTGGAGGCACTGTTTGTATAGGTAGTACGGCCACATTAAATGCTAGTGGAGGCAGTAATTATAGTTGGACAGGCCCTAATGCTTTTAGTTCTAATCAAGCATCGCCACAAATAAATAATACAAGTAATGCAAGTGTGGGTGTTTATACCGTGCTTGTTACTGGTGCTAATACCTGTACTAGTTTAAATGTAGCCTCGGTGGGGGTGTATCAATTACCTATACCTACCATTAGTAGTAATGGACCTATTTGTTTAAACGCACAACTTAATTTACAAGGTGGGGGTGGTACCATTTATAGTTGGGTGGGGCCTAATAATTTTATATCAAATGTAGCTAACCCTAGTTTTGTGGCTAATAGCATACAAAATAACGGCACTTATGTTTTAACCATTGCCGATAATAATGGCTGCAGTAATAGCACTTCATTAGCGGTGGTTGTTAACCCATTACCTACTGGTGTGTTAGTAAGCAGTTCTACCAAAAATTGTGTGCCCTTTTGTGCTAATTTTAGTGTGAGTGCAACTAGTAACATCCAATCTACCATCTGGACAAGTAATAACGGTGGCTCAATAAATGGTAATATTTTAAACAAATGTTTTACTGTAGATGGCGATTATTATTTTGCCGCACAATTTACCGATGCCAATGGTTGTAGCAACACTGCTAGTTTTGTAGTAACGGCCTACCCTGTGCCTGTAGCCGATTTTAGTTGGACACCGCTTAAACCTCTAGAAAAAAACGATGATGTTTATTTTACCGATGTTACTACTACTGGAGGACCTGCTACTAGTTGGAATTGGACCTTTGTAAACAATAACATTACCAGCCAACAACAAAATCCAACTTACATCTTTCAAAATGCGGGTATTTACCCAGTAGCTTTAGTAGTTAAAAACAAGTGGGGCTGTAGCGATACGGTTGTAAAAACTATTACCGTTGCCGAAGATTATGGCTTATACATCCCTAATGCCTTTACACCTAATGAAGATGGTATTAACGATGTTTTTCAACCTAAAGGATACGGCGTTACTAAATACTTATTATTTATTTTTGACCGTTGGGGCGAAAAATTATTTACTTCCAAAGATTTTGCAACCGGTTGGGATGGTACATACAACCAACAACCCTGCAAAAGCGACGTATATGTATACAAAATTATTTTAACCAACAGCTTTGGTAAAGTCATTGAAAAAACTGGACATGTTACTCTGAATAGGTAGG
>JAYTRS010000539.1:0-2686 GCA_043746065.1 Bacteroidota bacterium
ATCAAACAGAAGCCATTAAAGATTATGAAAATACCATTAATATAGACCCAAAAAATTACGATGCTTACTTTGGTTTAGCGTACATCTATCAAAGTCAAAAAAATAAAACAAAAGCCTGCGAAATAATTGGTAATGCTATAAAATCAGGTTCGCAAATTGCTGAAGATTTAAAAGAAAATTTTTGCAAATAATTTTAGTGGTATTAATTTTTAGTAGTTATGTTTTTTTCAACAAACAACGTTAATTCTTCAAACTGCTCTACACTTAACTGTTCTGGGCGTTTTTCGTAAAAGGGATGAGTTAATTCTCTATTTTCTAACAAAGGCATAATTGAATTACGTATCATTTTACGACGTTGATTAAAGCATGTTTTTACCACTCTAAAAAAAAGTTTTTCGTCGCAATTTAAGTGCTGGCGATCGTTTCTAATAATTCTAATAACTGCGCTTTTTACCTTTGGGGGTGGCGTAAATACATTTTCGTTTACGGTAAATAAGTACTCAATGGTATAAAATGCTTGTAAAAAAACACTTAAAATACCATAGGTTCTACTACCAGGCTTTTCGGCTAAACGCTCTGCCACTTCTTTTTGAAACATCCCCACTACTATGTTTACATCGTGCTTATGCTCTAACACCTTAAACATTATTTGACTTGAAATATTGTAAGGAAAATTACCAATAACATTAAATTTTTTGCCAACTAATTTTTCAATATCTGTATTTAAAAAATCAGCCTCAATAATTTTTTCTTTTTTAGTGGGGTACGTATTTTTTAAAAACTCTATCGATTCTTTATCAACATCTAAGGCTACAAAATTCTCAACCTCGTTAATTATATACTGTGTTAAAACACCTGTACCGGGGCCAACTTCAATTATTGGCGTTGTTTTATCTTTTTCAAGTAAGGCATCTACTATTTGTTTAGCAATAGTAGTATCGTTTAAAAAATGCTGGCCTAAATGTTTTTTTGCTTTTACTTGATGTTGCATAAATTGTATTTTTTAATTGTAAAGATGCAAAGGTTTATGCAATGTTGGTTATAATTTTTATTTAAGATTCTTTATTTTTTCAAAATAATTAAAATATTTAGTATGATTAAAATTACTAATAGATTCTCTTGCGTTTATAGAAAACTGTAAATATTCTTCATTAGCCATTAAATAAAAATCATTAATTCTATCTTTAAATTCATTTGGGGTAGAGCAATAAAACCCATTTTTACCATCAATTACAACAGTATTGTTTTCTGGAAGATTTGTACTCAAAACAGGAATGCCATTGTTCATATATTGTTTTGCCTTAATACCTGATTTTGCAACTTGTATTTTATTATTAAAAAGTGTAGCAATACCAATATCAAAGGCTACAATTTTATTTTGTATATCCTCTTCGTTATTCCAATCTATATCCAAAGGTACTTCAACTTCAATATTTAAATCTTCTTTAAAATAGTTTTCAATAAATAATTTATCATCAGTATTTAGCACACCAATAATCGCAAATTTTATTTTAAACAAACTATTTTTAATAGCAGGAAAAACTAAATCTATTAAACTATCCTTATGTTCTCCAGCAAAACTACCTATCCAACCAATTGTAAAAATTGAATTTTTGTGCGTTTTTATAACTTTTAAATCAACGGTAGGAGAAGTTGTAATCGTAATTTTTTTATTAAATTGGCTTAAATGCTCTGCTATTGCATTGCTACCCGCCGAAATTTTGTCACATTTTTTTGCAAAAAAATACATAGTATTAGGATTCATCTCAAAATAATCTGCATCATCTATATCATAAACAGTATCTTTTCGTCTAATTAAAACAAGCAATTTTAATAACTTAGCATATATAAAATTTGATTGAACTCTTTGAATGACAATTAAAGAATTAGTTTTTCTAAAAAATAGAGCTGAAATATATGCCCTCAAAAAGTAATAAATTTTTTTAGGAAAATAACCAGGAACTACAAAGTAGTAGCTTACACCAAAGTTTTCTTTAAAAAAAATTAACGGGTACTTAGCTCTATATCTTACGCTAGGCGAGGCAATATTGTAATGTGCAAACCAATAAATAAAATTTATTTTAGTATTATGCATACGTTAATTTTTAATTATTGAGTAAATAAATATTATACCTTATTAGTTTGTTTTCCGCCCAAAGCCATTAAATACGCTTTTATTAATTCTTCCAAATTACCATCTAACACGGCTTCGGCATTTGTAATTTTTAATTCGGTGCGGTGGTCGTTTACCATTTTGTAGGGGTGCAACACATAGCTACGAATTTGCGAACCCCACTCTATCTTCATTTTACCATCTTCAACCGCATTTTTTGCTTCGTTACGTTTACGCATTTCTAATTCGTATAATTGCGAACGTAGCATTTGCATGGCCTTTGCACGATTACCCAATTGCGAACGTTCTATTTGACACACCACCACAATGCCCGAAGGTTTATGCGTTAATTGCACTTTACTTTCTACTTTATTCACATTTTGTCCGCCAGCACCTCCGCTTCGCGAGGTACTCATTTCAATATCGTTAGGATGAATATTAATTTCTATCGTATCGTCCACTACAGGGTAAACATATACCGAAGCAAAACTGGTATGCCGTTTAGCGTTGCTATCAAAAGGACTAATGCGCACCAAGCGATGTACACCATTTTCGCCTTTTAAAAAGCCATAG